>CAUUDX010000011.1:0-16652 GCA_963544125.1 uncultured Candidatus Saccharibacteria bacterium
AATCTCCTCCAGCTCCTGATGAGAATATAATTGCGGCGTTTCCTTACCCAGCCAGCGATTCAACAATTTCGACATCGGCTGAGCAAGCGGCCAAAATAACACGTAAATCACATCAAGTAGCCAAAAGAAATATCGCACAAATCGATATCCACGCTGCGAGAAAATCGCCTGTGGCAAAATCTCGCCAAACATCGTGATAAGAAGCGTCGCAATCAAACCGCCGACCACGCCATTCGTCATATTGCCAAGCAAAATCGACATCGCAGTATTCACGCCGACATTGCCAAGCAAAATACAGAAAATCAAATAATAACCGTCTTTTCGATATCGATATACTCGCGCCGCAATTTTGTCGCCCTGCCTGGCTTTTCGTTTCAGATCATCAGGCCGCGCCATCATTAAACCAATATTCAGACCGGAAAATAGCCCAGAAAGCGCCAATAAAACAGCTGCCGCCAACCACAATAAAATATCAGACATATCTTTAATTATACCAAATTCTACCAGCCGCCGCCTCCGCCACCGCCTCCGCCGCCGCCAGCGAATCCACCACCAGACGAACCGCCAGAAGTTGAAGAATAATCACTAGCATGACCAGCCACCGTCGACAAACCGCTTAGCCCAGACGAAAACGCCACAGCATTGAATGCACCCTGCCCAACGTACCAATCTGGCGCCTCACCAACTTGCTCGTAATATTTGCCCATTTGCTTGCTCCAACTTTTCTCTTGCCCGAACAACACAGCGTAAGGCAAAACTCTTTCATATAATTTAACGAGTTGCTTTTCGTCGTTCACGTCAACAACTACTTTTTCCGCACCTTCAGGACTTTGTAGAATATTCAATCGCTCAGCCTCAGCCACACCGATATACATTTTCAGCCCTTCCAAGTATCGTCTCAAGCTTAGACCTTTATCAGTCAGCGACCAACCTCTGGAAGCGAAGACGAGCATAATCGACACAACAAGAAGCATCGGTGACAAAAGCAAAACAGCCAGCGCAAGAACTCGTTTGAACCACCCTCTCATTATTCGTTTCACTTCTGGATTTTGCTCGCATAAACCATATTTCCCTCTGGCTAGCGTTTCCAAATTTTTATCATCATCACGCGTTCGCGTCATGTATTTTATATTATTTTGGAGATTTTTCAGATTTAGACGTTGACCCGGTTTTGGAATAGACGAATCGTCAAACATATCTTGGACAATTTCAATTTCCTCGTCTTTAAGTTCTTGCAGATCTTTAACAATTTCAATTTCATATTGAGCGCCACTAAATAGCGAAGATTTTTTTACCTCATAAATCTTAATATAATGCCGAACTGCCAGATCTAATAATTGCGCAACTTTCGGCAAGCCTTTAACCTTGAATGGGTCGTATTTTTTCAAAATATACGTCGACATCAGAACACTAATCTCTTTTGGAGGCAGATATTCTGGTGTAATTGGATTCAATTCTTTCTGTCGGCCTACTAATCTTCTGTATCGAACTATTAGAAAAACTATCAAAGGCGCCGCGATCGTATAAGCTAGAATCTGCATCACATGCCAGATTCCAATCAGCTTTTCCGTCAACGTTTCTTGGTACTCAGAAAAAGTCCCGCTCTTAAATCCAACCGCCACAGTTACGCCTTGTTGACGACCCAGCTTATCAATTTTTGTAGTAATCTGATTCTTATCCTCGCTCAAATCGCATTGCGTCGTCGAGCCTCGACTGCCGACATAGCAAAAAGCCTTACCTTGCCTTGCTGCAACCAAAGACTCATCAAGTTTCACGGAAATTTGTACATTCTCCATCGGAACGCGCCATTCATCACCGACCACATCCCAATAGAATTCATCACGTCCCGTATTACTGTAATTCTTGGTTACGTCACGCTGCGTGAACTTAATAACATAAGTCTTCTTACCTTTCACGTAAGTGTTTTTATTGCCAATTCTCAGTTCGTCGTCGTTCCAGGAATATTCAAGCGGTGCGCCATTTTCATCAGTCACCGATTGCAAAGAAAAGTTCGTCGAATGACCATCATATTTCTTCACAAATATTGGCGCAATTCCCCGATTTTGGTTTGGCGGAAAATTAGCGGTAATTCGCCAAGTAGCCTCTAGCTTTGATCGATTATCAGAATCGCGGCTCAGCGAATATTCCGCATCAAATTTTGTGATAGTAAAATTATCTGTCGAGCGTGCCGCAAACACTGTTTTACCGAACCCAGTCAACAATAGCCCGACAGTTATTAGCCCCAAAAGAAAACGTTTCATACTTTAATTATAGCAAAACTACAAGTTGACCTGCGGATATATCGCTCGAGTAGTTTCGTCAATTTCGCTCTTAAGCTGTGGGAATGGCACACCTTCACGCGCTGTAACGCCCTCGAAAATCCAGAATACCCTTTCAGAATAACCCCAGCCACAAGCTGGTGGCATTCCATATTCCAACATCTCAACGTAATCAATATCAAGCATCATCGCTTCCTCGTCGCCAGCGTCACGCATTTGTTGCTGCTCAAGAAAACGATTCAATTGGTCAATCGGATCATTCAGCTCAGAGAATCCGTTGCCTAATTCCGAGCCAGCAATCACCGGCTGAAAACGCTCCACCGTCTCTGGATTATCAGGATTAGTCTTTGATAACGGACTAATAAACTTCGGCGTATTCACCAGCCAAACCGGACCAGCAACATCTTTACGAATATTCTTCCATAATTTATCAATGCTGCGCGGAATAGAATCAGTTTTTTCAACTTCCAAATTGTTTTCTTTCAATTTAGCGGCAACTTCTTCGATCGTCGTGTTGTAAACGTCAATTCCGTAATGTTTGCGAATAACTTCAGCGTAATCCCAAACTTCCCATTCGCCACTCATATCGACGTTAAATTTGCCCAATTGAAATTGCAACTTACCAAAAGTCTTCTGAAGCACATCTTTGTACATTGCCTCCATAAAACGCATTCCCTGCTTCCAATCCCAATAAGCTGCGTACCACTCCATGGCGATATGCTCTGGCAAATGCTCGTCCGAGTAATTTTCATTACGAAAACGCGGACCGAGGTCATAAACTTTTTCAAATCCAGCACCAATCAGTCGCTTTAACGGCAACTCGTGGCTAATTCGCAAATAAAACTGTTGATCGCCCAGCGCATCCATATGTGTCACAAACGGGTTAGCATCGGCACCGCCAGTAGTATGCTCCAAAACTGGAACATTGACCTCTGTAAATCCATGGCTATTCAAATAATCTCGCGTCGCCTGCCAAAACTTACTTCGGCGAATGAATCGCTCGCGAATTTCAGGATTGACATTCATATCAACATAACGTCGACGTAAACGCTCTTCCTTATTCTCTAATCTCTCCGGCATCGGCCTTAATGACTTAGTTAACAACCTAAGCTCACGCACGCCAACGGATTTTTCGCCAGTTTGTGTAGTGGTCATTACACCCTTAGCCTCGATAAAATCGCCAGTATCTAGCAATTTAAGCTGCTTCATTCCAAGAACACCGCGCTCAGCGTCCAACTCAGCTACGTCATCACGCTGCAAGTAAAGCTGCACATCACCAGATTGATCACGTAACTTAATAAAAGCCAATTTGCCAAAACTGCGAATAGACGCCACACGACCCGCAACAACAACTTCCTTACCAGCTAGCTCATTGTATTTAGACAAAACCTCAGCACAAGTATGAGTTCGTTCTGATTTTGCTGGATATGGTTCAATGCCTAATTGACGTAATGTTTCCAGTTTTCGTAGTCGTTCATTGCGATAATCTTGAAGTGTAGCCATAACAGAGATAATTATAGCACATTATATGCGGTAAATCCCGCCAGACTTAAGATATCGACTTAATAATGTAGGTAATTTCGGCTTTTGGCGTTTTAATCGTCACTTCGTCACCAATTTTCTTACCAATCAATTCTTTACCAATTGGCGATTGATCTGAGATTCTGCCAGCCAATGGATCAGCCTCAACTGGACCGACAACTGTATAAGTCACAGTCTTCTCTGGGCATTGCAGTTCAACCGTACTGCCCAAACCGACACTTGAGCTACCGTTGGATTTAATAATTTCGGCGTTCTGCAAAATATCTTCAATTTCCAAAATTCGCGTTTCCAGCAAGCCTTGCTCTTCGCGCGCAGCGTCGTATTCCGCGTTTTCACTCAAGTCGCCAAAATCTCGCGCTGCTGCAATTTTTTCAGCGATCTCGCCACGTCGCCCTTTCAACTCTGCCAATTCTTTTTCTAAATCAGCCTTTCCACCTTCTGTAATTTGATAAGTTTTTTTCATAAAAATTTCCTCCTCTACTGTATGTAGTGGTATTAGTCTTACGATCTACACTAAATATAGTGTTTTTAATTAGTCTTGATTAAGTCTATCTGAGTATATCAATCGCTATTTATTATGTCAATATAATCGGCATTACCGACTCAAACAAAAATCCATCAATTGCTGATAATCCATTTTTCGCGTTTCGCCAGTTGCCCGTTCCGTCAATTCAAACAAGCCATCACCGTCAATCGCTCGATCGCCAATCGTTATCCGCCACGGCAAACCCATGAGTTCAGCATCAGCAAATTTCACGCCTGGACGCTCGTCGCGATCATCAAGTAGCGCGTCGACGCCGCTATTAGCCAGCTCGTCATAAAACTTGCCCGCCAATTCCTGCCCCTTTCCGCCAATTGCAACAATATGAACCTTAAACGGCGCAATATTTTCCGGCCAAACCAAACCTTTATCGTCAGCAAACTTCTCAACAATCACACCCATAACTCGCGTAATACCGATTCCATAACTTCCCATATAAGCGTATTGTTCTTTACCTTCGGCATCAGTAAATACCAACTTCATTTCTTCGGATTTCTGCGTGCCGAAATTAAAGATATTGCCAACTTCGGCAGTTTTCACCTTTTCCAACTCACTACGATCAACGCCGAGCTCCTCAATTGCCTCATCCAAAACTTCTTCGTTGACAGCAATATTTTTACCGCGATGAAGATAAATATAATCCTCGCCAGCATCGCAAATCGTCTGAAACTCATGGCTAAACTTCGTGAAAGCGCCACCAGAAGCAAACGTCACATAGGTTTCATCGCCAATCCCAAATCGGTCATAACAACGCTTATACGCCTCAATAACCGAATTGTAATATCTGTCCAAGCTTTCTTTGCTGTCGTGAATCGAATACATATCCTTCATCACAAATTCGCGACCACGCATAATTCCACTCTTAGCACGAAGCTCATTTCGCAATTTGTTCTGGAATTGATAAACGCTAATCGGCAAATCTTTATAACTCTTTAAGTAACTGCGAAGAAGATCGACAATCGGCTCCTCGTGCGTCCAACCAAAGCCAATGTCCGTACCGTCCTGCAACTTAGATTTAAACCAAACGTCGACCAATTCATCACTCCAGCGACCAGTTTCTTCCCATAAATCCTTACGCTGCAAAGTACTCATAATCAATTCCTGGCTATCGACTTTATTCATTTCCTCGCGAACAATTTGCTTGATATTCTCAAGAACTCTTAACCCAAGCGGCAAAAACGAATAAACACCCGCCATTGTTTTATGCACGTAGCCAGCACGAATCAAAAGCTGAGCATTTCGCGCAACTTCGCCCGCTGGCGCCTGCTTCAAAGTTCTAGTAAAAAGTTGTGTCATTCGCATATTTTTCTCCTTTACATAAATATAAACGGCAATAACGATTCCGTCTGATTAATTGCGCCCGTATTGATAAACAAGAAATAAAAAGCTATTCCGTTTTTCGCCATGTGCATCATAATCGGCACCCAAATTGCTCCAGTATATTCCCTAGTGGCACACATCACTAGACTCAGAGTAAACGTATCAACTGCCACCGCCCATTGCAATGGTGAATCTGGACCAGCCCAAAGATGCGCCGCGCCAAACGCTATGCTTGTTACGATAATTGATAGCCAAATCGAGAAAGAATTGCGCAACTTGCCATAAAGATATCCGCGATACAAAAGTTCCTCAACAATCGGCGCCAGCACCACCAACACAACAAACGCCATGATAAATTGCCAATGAGTCGCTAGCATGCTCTGACTAAACGGTATAGCTTGCTTCTGTTGCATATCCACCGAAAAAACACCACTAGCAATACTCATCGTAACCATAGTGAGCAAAAAATACGCCACAAAAGCAAACGGAGAAATAAAGATTTCCAAAAACGTCGGCCAATCATTCACGCCCAAATTGCTCAAAGTTGTCTGACGCTTCTTAACCAAAAACGGCACGCTAATTACGACAATTAACGACAAAACATATACAATGACCGAAAGTACAGTGTTAAAAATAACCGGGTTCACAGAATTGAGCGGTACACCAGTTTTTATCAAAGCGCCGACCGCCAATGAAATAATGACTTTCACTGCCAAAAATACACCATAAACCCAGATTGGAAGTGCTAAAATCAGCCACCATTTGCGGTTTTTTAATTTCTTAGAAAAGTTTTCCAACATCGCTAATTGTCACCAAAATCGTTAATATTAATAAAATTAACATGCCAGTTGCCTGAATATTTTCTTCACGCTCCTTCGTTAAATCTTTCTTAAATAGGCGGAAAATTGTCATCGTAAACCAACGGCCACCGTCAAGCGCTGGAATAGGTAAAATATTCATTACCGCCAACGTCAAAGAGATTAGCGCCGCCACGAAAATAATTTGTGCAACTCCCGAATTGACTACCGACGGAAACAGTACGCCCAGTATGCCAATTGGCCCTGCTACACTCTGCCCAACAGACGCCAAATCCGCACGAGCCGATTCCTTTGATTCATTAGACCCAAATATTTGTCCAACTAATCCATGAGCCGTCTTCGCCAACAATACACCAACACCCTTCAGAGTCTCATATGATAATTGCCCCGTAGTCGCCACGCCCATAATAGGTGCCGACCACGTGCTATACATTTTCTCCGTCTGTCCCGAAATAACACCCAGATATCCGCTTCCCTTCGCGGACTTTTCATCATTCAACTGGACGTCTATAGATGATTCTTTGCCATCCCGCCTATACTCAACCCTGACTTTCTTACCAGCGTTTTGCTTAGTTATAACTGGTAATTTTTCCGCCTCCGTAAGCGGCTGACCGTTTATTTTAATAAGCTCATCATTAACCTTAAGTCCAATTTTATCCGCCGGTGAATTCGGCGTGATTTTTGCTATTGTCACCGGCGAGCGACGGACGTCTGTATTAAACGGCAATTGAACTTGATTTGGCAGAACTTTCGGCATACCAATCAACGCCAAAACCGTAAATAAGACAATCGCAGTTATCCAGTTCATCACGACGCCAGCCAGCAGAATCTTCGTCTTCACCCAGAACGTCGAACCGCCATAGGTACCTTCACCTTTCGCCGAATCGTATTCACCCTTTAATCGAACAAACCCGCCAAGCGGCAGCCAGTTCAGACTAAACGTTACATCTTCACCCAGAAAACTTCGCTTCACTTTCCACTTTTTTGCAACAGGCGGAAACCCGACTCCAAACTCCTCGACTTTAACACCGTTTCTTTTGGCGACAATAGCATGTCCTAATTCATGCAAAACCACCAATAAAACAAGAACAAATAGCCCTAAAAGCACTCCCCAAATGATCATTTTCCAAACCGCCTATTCCTATTAGCATATTCCTCTAAAATCTCCGACACGTCTTCCACCGTCATGTCTGGCCAATTTTTCTCAACGAACATCAATTCACTGTACGCCGAGCGCCACAGCATAAAATTACTAAGCCGTTGCTCACTAGAAGTTCTAACAATCAAATCACACGGCGGCACCTCTGGCGCATATATATTTTGAGCAATCAACTCAGGCGTAATTTCCTCAGCAGAAATTCCAGATTGAACAATTTTTTTAACCGCATCAGCAATTTCCAAATGTCCGCCATAATTCAAACATAAAACCAATTCTCCATTTTTCAGATCGGCGGTCTTTTCCTCAGCCTCGTCAATCGCTTTGATCAATTGATCCGACAGACCTTCCCTAGACCCAACAACCCTCAAGCGGACCTCGTTTTCAATAAATATCGGAAGATCAGCCTTCAGTATGTTCAATAGCAATTTCATCAAATGCCCGACTTCTTCTTCTGATCGTTTCCAGTTTTCCGTACTAAAAACGTAAGCACTCGCATATTTCACGCCTCGATGAAGAACCTCCAGCGCCACGTCTTTTAACGCATTATATCCCGCCAAATGCCCTTCATATGTCGGCAAGCCATGCTGCTTTGCCCATCGTCGGTTTCCGTCAACAATAAACCCGATGTGTCGCGGCAGATTTGTGTTGTCACTCATTATTCGCCCTCCATTCGTCAATTAGTTTCACGTCCTGAACGTCTTTTTCGCGACTGCGCCAACTCTTCCATTCGCGTAGGAATTCCAAATCAACAAACCTTACGCCGTCATATTTTATCGATCGACTCAACAGCTCGTCATAGCTAACAGCCTGCCCATCAAAATCCCAGCCGTCCCAGACTTCAGCCGAACCGTCATCTTTTACAAAATAAAAACGCTGATTGTCATCAAACTTTTTAGACCAATCGCCACTTTCCTCAGAGAGCTTTTCTATCAAATCAGAACTCGCTGCAAGATCAATATCACTAGCTGGACGGATTCCTAATTGATCCAAAATCCCGCTACCAATAACAACAATTTGATCCAACGGCAAATTCAACGCCTTTACTCTGCTAGCAAAAGTTTCTCTCATTAAACAGTTAAGACGTCCTTTTCCTTCGCCTTAAACGCCTCATCGATTTGCGCCTGCATCTTACTCATTAAGCTGTCGATTTCTTTCTCTACACGCTTCAAATCGTCTTCGCTCAGCTCTTTATTATCCTTCATTCTCTTAGCATCCTTTAATGCATCCTGACGAATATTTCGCATCGCAATTCGAGCCTCCTCAACCTTTTCGCTAACCTGTTTCACCAACTGATGTCGGCGCTCTTCAGTCAAAGCTGGAACTGGAACGCGAACCACTCGTCCATCGTCAGACGGATTAAAACCTAGGCTTTGATTGTCGCGAATCGCAGAAGAAATTGCCGTAATGTTACCTGGGTCAAACGGCGTAACTAATAGCATCTGCGCCTCAGGTGCAGTGACGTTTGCAACTTGATTAAGCGGCATTTTTGAACCGTAAGCCTCAACCATAACGCCGTCAAGCATTCCAGCGTGTGCCCTGCCCGTCCGCACCTTCTTCAATTCATCTTGAAAAAAGCTAAACGCTGCATTCATTTTTTCTTCATAAGGGTTTGTATCGAACATATTTCCTCCAATTTATCTATCCGTTATTATATCAAACTTCAAGCGTCTTGTCTGCTAATTTTGCCTTACGCCCCGTGCTATAATAACAGAGTGATTTCTAAGATTAAGCTATACAATTTCCGGTCTTATCATCTGCACGAAGCGACTTTTAGCAATTCTGGGACGGTAATCGTTGGACCAAATGGTACTGGCAAGACAAATCTGCTTGAGGCGGTTTATGTAGCGCTGCGCGGCAGTAGTTTTCGTGGCAGTCTTAGCGACTGTATGACGCTGAACGCTCCGCAAACAATCGTTCACCTGGAGGGCGATTTTGGCGAGCGGCGCATTAAACTGGACTCAATTTCCGGAAAAATCAACAAAGAATTCATCGTTAATGACGCCAAGTCAAAGGTTTTAACCAGAAAAAACCGCTTGCCAGTTGTTTTGTTTGAACCAAGCGAATTACGATTAATCTCCTCATCTCCATCCAGACGGCGCGACTTTTTGGACGGATTAATTTCACGCATTGACCCCAAATATGACACAGATTTAAGAGCTTTCAATCGCACCCTTTTACAGCGCAACGAACTCTTAAAATCCCACCAAGAAGACTCATCAATTTGGCGCGACAACCTGTTTGCTTGGGATATAAAATTTGTCCAATACGCAACCAACATTACCCAAAAACGAGCCAAGTTTCTCCAGATAAACGAGCCTCGCATAAAAAATTTATACGAATCTTTGGCGGGAAAAGACACACAATTGTCCATCGAATATGGCGCTTCTGAACCTCTAGAAAATTACGACCAAGCCCTACTAAATCGCTTAGAAAAATCTCGTGACTATGAAATGGCTACCGGTTTTACTTCTGCCGGACCGCACCGTGAAGATTTCACAATTTTCCTACATGACCAACCCGCTATTAAGGTTGCTTCGCGCGGAGAAATGCGTACAATTATGCTGGCATTCAAGTTACTGGAGCTTGAGTTGCAGACGGAAGTCAGCCAATCTCGACCACTCATTTTGTTAGACGACGTTTTCTCGGAGCTAGACGCCACTCGCGAAAAACTTCTCCAAGAAACCATTCAAAATCACCAATTTATCGTCACCACAACAGATGCGCGTCACCAAAAAGACGGTTGCTCAATAATCTCCACAAAATAAAAAATACTCGATATAAAAAATCGACCGCATTACTACGGCCGATTTCTTCTCTGTGCGAAAATCTATTCGCTTACGCCCAGCTCGATTCGCTTAAACTGACGAATAACGATGTTTTCGCCCAATTTAGCAATAGCTTCCTTAACGTGCTGCTCAACAGTCTTAGAATCGTCCAAGATATAAGTCTGACTCATAAGAACCTGCTCAGCAAAATGCTTCTTCAATTGACCTTCAACAATCTTTTCGCGCATTTCTTCAGGTTTACTTGCCAAAGATTCGCTCGCCATAAGCTCAGCTTTTACGCGCTCCATTTCTTCTGCTGGAATGTCAGCTTCAGAAACATACTTTGGACTCATCGCTGCAATCTGCATTGCAATTTCGTGCGCCAAGGTCTTAAAGTCGTCAAGTCGAGCCACGAAGTCAGTTTCGCAGTTTACCTCAACAATAACGCCGATTCGGCCAGAGTGAACGTAACTTTCGATCAAACCTTCACGAGCTTCGCGGTCGCCCTTCTTTTCAGCCTTCGTCAAGCCCTTTTTACGCATCTCTTCCAGAGCCTTGTCGAAATCGCCCTCAGCTTCAACCAAAGCTTTCTTAGCGTCAGTCAGGCCTACGCCAGTTAATTCACGCAATTTTTTAATATCGTCAACAGAAACGCCCATCCTATTTCTCCTCTTTTTTAGCCGGTTTTTCTTCAGCCTTTACGCTACCTGCGCCTTCAGCAACAGCTGCGGCGAAGTAGTCTAGTAGCAATTGGATACTTTTAACAGCGTCGTCATTACCTGGAATTACGTAATCAATTCCTGTTGGATTAACGTTCGTGTCAACAATTGCAAATACTGGCACGCCCAAAGTTTGAGCTTCACGAACTGCGTTTGCGTCAGTCAATGCGTCAACCACAACAACAGCGCCTGGCTTGCCCATCAAATCCTTGATGCCGCCATACTTCATATTCAAGCTGTCGATTTCCTCTTGGAAACGCTGAACCTCAAGCTTATTGTAGCGCTTCTCAAGATCACCTGAAGCCATTCGCTTCTCAAGATTCTTCAACTTCTTAATCTGCTGAGCAATAGTTGAGCCGTTGGTCAGCATACCACCAATCCAGCGCTCAACTACGTATGGCTGGTTGATCTTTTCAGCTGCTTCACGAACAACGTCTTTAGCTTGTTTTTTGGTACCAACAAACAAAACCTTGCGGCCTGATGCAGCAATCTTTGTCAATTCTGGCAAAGCCTTGTCCAAAGCTTCAACAGTCTTAGTCAAGTCAATAATGTGACTGTCCTGACGCTTACTGTGAATATATGGCGCCATCTTTGGGTGCCAGCGGCTGGTTTTGTGTCCAAAATGAACACCTGACTCCAGCAAAGCCTTAATGTCTACCTTTACAGACATCCTCTTCTCCTTTTGCCTCATCCGCCCACGATTTGGAGTGTGAAACGGATTGTGTCATTAAAATTAGTTACTCGGTAATTATACCAAATAGTCATTAAACCTGCAAATATTATCATCTCTCTGACGATTGCAGCCGCCTAAGTCGCGACAAGCCGGCAAAAGCTTCACCATTTCGATACGGGCGTACTATATTTGCCAGCGCAGGTAGAGTTAATCTGTTAATCCCCTTCTCTCTGAGAATCCCTCCCTCGACAGCACAGCACGCTATGCCATCAACTTCAAGGCCAAATGTGTTATCGGTCGAAGAATGTATGCCCGTCACTCTGCTCATACCCCCAGCATCAGGACTATTCTTGAGTACGTAGCAAGCCTCTACAGGATATATCGCTCCCCCATACTGGGAGTACGCACTTATGCCGTTATCAAGATAATCTCCACTAGCCGCCATAACCAAAACGCTTGCCTCATGCCTCTCGGGATCATTATTTGCTTCAAATCCCGCAATTCGCTCCTTTACCTGATCGCCGCCAATAATCCAATCATCGATAAATACAATCTTAGAACTCTTGTCAAGCTCACCTCTGCCACCATACACTTTCAGTCTACCTTCATATTCTTCGAATTCATCGTCTGGAAATTTAGACAAAACCAGACTTAAAATATACTGACTACTTTTCATCTCGTTTTTAGCACGACACTGACTTAGCGAATTTCCTACGTCAATATAGACTGGCTTATTATCAACCTCCAAATGATGTCTCAGCCTTTTTGCTAACGCGTTTGCTGCGAAATTTAGTTCCGGCACGCCCAAAAACGCCAATTCATCTATTAATTCTTTAGCACAATCCTTCATATAATCAGGTAAATAATGCTTTGTTATCTCCATAAATCGCACAAAATCATTTATCGCTTCGTATTCAGTTGTTTTGCGTCGCATTTTCCCGAAACAAGGATCACTCGTCCTCGTACCAAGATATATATCTTCACATACATAAGTTACAGGACTATCTCGACTAGTGTCTTTAGTCTGTGACAATAAATCTGGTAGTGTCGTCGGATTTAACATATCCGAAACGTCAGAACTAGTTGATAACTCACTCATACTTTTATTTTATATAATAATTTTGTCAAAATAGCAAAGTTAAGGTTATGGGCTTTTGACATTTTCCGATAAATTATGTACAATTGAACAGTTATGAAAAGCAGTATTCACCCACAGAACTATCGCCCTGTCGTATTTAGCGACGAACAAGCGGGCTTTGCGTTCTTGACTCAGTCAACAGCGCAAACAACCGAAACTATCAAATGGGAAGACGGCAACGAATATCCATTAGTTAAGGTTCACATTTCATCAGCATCTCACCCATTCTTTACTGGTGAGGAAAAGATTATCGACACCGAAGGTCGTGTTGATCGCTTTAAGGCTCGTCAAGCTGCTGCTGAAGCTCGTCGAGCGGCTTTGGCAAACAAAGCAAAGAAAGCTAACGCGAAGAAAGCAGCTAAGACTGATTCTCCAAAATCAGATAAAAAGACTAAATAGTTCGCAAAGAATTAGTTTGGCAATTCAAAAACCGCTCAATCACTGGGCGGTTTTATTTTATACTAATTTAGCTTAACAATACTTATCCCGCGACATAATATCTCACGGTCTCCCCGCATCTTCGCAGCGCACAAACGGTGTGCGCCATCACCCTGCAAAGCCAAAAATATTCCGCCGCCAGAAGTCACAACAATATCTACATTACGTATTGAAGGGCTGGTTTTTGGATCCATTTTTGTATATTGACTAATAACCTCACGACTGCTTCTTCCACCTTTCGGCTCCGACATTCGCCCTTCTCGCCAATCTTTAATCATCGGTGCAGCTACAAATAACCCAACCGGCAACGGAATGTCAGATCCCGGAATCGCCCTCGTATCAGGCCACTCACCTTCATATATAGATATTTTCGTTTCGCTGGCAATATTACCTTTAGTTGATTCATTTAAATCACGTAGTGGAACGGGCTTCGCTATTGGATGGGCGTTAATACTAAATAAACTCTTCACAATGAAATCAACTCTCGGATCGTTTACTGGGATATCCTCTGGAAGATCTTCAATACACTGCACTAATTCAAATGACTTTCCAACATCGCAAAACGCTGGCTTATCAGCATTTTCGTAAACCAAATCACGCGAACCAACTTCGTATTCTATCATTATGTCTATATAATACAATACTTAGAGATATTTGTCAATGTATGATATAATTTTATAGATATGGCGAAGATTTCTTTAGATATGGATTCTCTGAAAAATGAACGAGCTGATTTGAGTAATTTTTTAGCGCAACCTGACGCTTACAGCTCACCTGATTTTACCTCAAAAAATAAACGATTTTCAGAATTAGAAACGCTTATCTCCAAAGGTGAAGAGCGAGGAAACTTAGAAAAAAACTTAGCAGAAGCCAAAGAATTAGCAAACGAGGGTGGCGAGCTGGCTGCTTTAGCGAAGCTTGAAATCACTGAAATTGAAACCCGATTAGCTGAACTGGAAGAAGAATTATTCATCTTACTCACACCCAAAGACCCTAATGACGAGAAAAATATCATCATGGAAATCCGCGCTGGCGCTGGCGGCGATGAAGCGTCTCTATTCGCGGCGGAACTATACCGCATGTATTTACGTTGGTGCGAGTCTAATGGCTATAAAATAGAACTAATCAGCGAATCAGCCAACGATTCTGGCGGCTATAAAGAAGTTATTTTCATGATCAAGGGCGACGCACCATATGCTAAATTGAAGTTCGAAGGTGGCGTACACCGAGTCCAACGCATCCCAGTGACCGAAAGCCAAGGTCGTGTCCACACCTCAACCGTAACAGTGGCAGTCCTACCAGAAGCAGAAGAGACTGACATTGAGATAAATCCGAACGATTTGCGAGTTGACATTTACCGTTCCAGCGGACACGGCGGACAGAGTGTGAACACCACAGACTCAGCGGTACGAATCACCCACTTGCCGACTGGAATGATCGTCACAAACCAGGATGAAAAGTCGCAAATTAAAAACCGCGAAAAAGCCATGAGCGTGCTTCGTTCACGATTGCTACAGATGAAAATCGACGAGGAAAACGCCAAATTAAGCGCCGAGCGACGCTCGTTGGTTGGAACTGGCGACCGCTCGGAAAAAATCCGAACGTACAACTTCCCACAAGACCGAATCACCGACCACCGCATTCACTACAGCCGCAGCAACATCCCCGCTGCAATGAACGGGGATATCGACGATTTGATTGAAAATCTACAGAGATATGAGCGTGAGCTGAAAGCTCAGAATGCTAGTAATTAAACTTAAAAACTTCAGCTGACTCCAATAGCTCCGCCAGCTTACTTATTTCGTCCACACCGACCGGTTGACGATTTAGCCCCATTTGTTGCTCTAATTTACAATTCTCTATTAGATTATTGGTTTTACGCATAGCTCTAACTGCACACTCATATGTCTCATCATCACTCATCATACTCATATCAATTTTGTCATCATCTTCTTCCATTAAAGAGAAGGGCGTATTGTCATCATACCTTAAAACAAAGTCATCCTCTATATAATATCGATGATACCCTCCTACACCTCTTTCTACGAATGTAATTTCTCGAGACTTAGTGCCATTATCTAGAGATCCTGAATATACACCGATAGACACCACAGAACCATCTTTCTGAGGAATTTCTAATGAGACTTCCGATTGTATCCTATCTGAAAATATTATGTCGTGATCGTGAGTTTTCGCGTCTTCCGCAAATCTAAGCAATGTCGACTGAACCAGATCATCAAATTCCACTGCCGCCTGCAACTTTTCTTCGGTCGTCAGTTCAGGATTAAACCCTTCTGCAAACTCCATTTGCTTTGCGGCTTCGCTATTATTTGGCAATTCCATTATATATTCATTCCTTTCGCTAATGATATGAAGCCTATAATACTCTCTCTCTCTTGATTTGTCAATACTTTTTACCACTTTTCTCAGTTTTTGCAAGCATTTTACTTTTTACATTCCATAGATATATGTTATAATTAACAACATGATCATCTCTGAATGGTTAAAAACAGCGACCAAATCCCTGAAAAATATCGGAATTCCATCCGCCAGATTAGACGCAGAATTAATATTAGCCAACACTTTACGAAAAAACCGCACTTACCTACACGCCCACCTGGACGAAGAAATTGACCCCAGAAGGTTCGACATTGCAAATGCCAGATTGAACTTAAGATTAGACCGCGTACCGATTGCCTATATTCTGGGATATAAAGAATTTTACGGCCGCAAATTCGCCGTATCTCCGTCCGTCCTAATTCCCCGCCCTGAATCCGAAGATCTAATTTCATTGTTCTTAGAACTGACCGCCAGCGAAATTACCGAAAAAGTTTTAATTGATGTTGGCACTGGATCCGGTTGTCTGGGAATTACCGCCAAATTAGAGAGAAGCAACTTGTCAGTTATTTTATCCGACATCAGTAAACCAGCACTAAATATCGCAGAAAAAAACGCAAACACCTTAAGCGCAGACGTTCACGTGCAACAACAGTCACTGCTTAATGGCCAACTTCGACCTGTTGATTATATATTTGCCAATTTACCTTACGTTGACAAAAATTGGGATGTATCACCAGAGCTCCAATACGAACCAGAAATTGCGCTGTTTGCAGAAGATGAAGGATTGAAATTGATATTGCAATTGATCTCACAAGCACCACGATGTCTCACCTCAGAAGGTTTGTTATTTATCGAGGCAGACCCTCAGCAGCACAATAGAATAATTGACGAAGCCGTGAAAAATGGTTTTGTAAAAGAGA
>CAUUDX010000012.1:0-15373 GCA_963544125.1 uncultured Candidatus Saccharibacteria bacterium
GTCCAGAAATTCACAAACAATAAACCACCTAAAAAGATGGTTTATGTTCCAGGTAGGTTGGTGAATATCGTAGTCTAGGAGGCAGTCTACTTCGACCCGTTTTCTATTCCTGTTATGGCTATGCTTGGCTTTCCGTCACCGTTTATGTCACCTATGGCAATGTTGACGGTAGCTCCTGGTTGGATCTCTGTATTGCCCGTCTCATCTTTGTAGAGCTCTTTCATGCTAATGCTAGTTTCATATATGGAGCTTCTTGCCTCGTTGGGGTCTATCTTATTTTCGGGATTTTCCTCGTTGTATTCTTTCATGGCTGTTTCGGCCACCGAAGTCGGATTCTCACCCTCCTCAAGAGTGACAGTGTGAATTTCTGTATCTTCCGGTAGCTCCGTGATGATTCCATTACTATAATCCTCTACGACTTGAGCTACTTGGCGAGCAGGGCTTGTTGGTCCTTTTTCTGGTGATTTAGGGCTATAGAATAAGCCTAGGGCGTTCGCAGCTCCAGCTAATCCTAACGCGGCCAATGCTACTGCACCGATCTTAACTACAGATTTTGGTATCTCTATTACGGGCCTGTCATCTTCATTATTGCTTTGTAATGTAAATCGTTCCGTGTTCGTGTTTGCTATACTACCATAAACAACATAAAAAGTCAATATCATTATCTAATTTGCGTACAAGCTCTTGAGATTGTCTAATAAAAAAGGTATAATGGTACGTAAGTTTTATGACAACCTAAAAGAGGAGAATAAATTATGGCACAACCTAAGAAACAGAGTAGCCCACGTAAAACTGGTCTTCGTCGCAGCCACTTGGTATTAAAATTGGCACGTCGCGTTAACGCAACTTCACCAGTTAAAGTGAAGACGACCAAGCGTGAAACTGGTAAAGCAACAAAATAATAATTACGAACAGGACGCTTAATAATGGCATCAAACCGTCATTTGGGACGAATTGTCGCACTACAAACACTTTATGAGCATGAATTTCGCAAAGAGGTTGGCGATAGCGATGTTGATTATAAGACTATTTTAAAGCGTAATTTGGCTGAATATAAATCATCGGTTGACGATATCGAATTTATCGATAATTTGACCAGCGGTGTACTTTCGACGCAGAGTCAATTGGATGAGAAGTTACAACCATTGGCGCCAGAATGGCCTATTAGTCAGTTGCCGCGAATTGATCGGGCGGTACTTAGAATTGGTTTATATGAATTGCTATATTGTGCAGACACTGTTCCGCCAAAAGTGGTGATTAATGAGGCAGTAGAATTAGCAAAAGCGTTCGGTTCGGATAACTCGGGTAAGTTTGTGAATGGCGTGCTTGGCACGGCACTCCGTACTCTCGTGGAGGAGTCCGACAGTGAGAACAAGCAACTTTGATAAGATAAAAAAATATTTTGGTGGCAGTAAGAAGCCATTGATTCAGGAAATTGTACGCGAGCCAACCGCTGGTGGTGTGATTTTCCGTCGCAATAAAAAAGGTGAGGCAGAATTTTTACTTTATCAGGATGCTCGCGACCGCTGGACAATTCCGAAAGGACACATTGAGCCAGGAGAAACAGCTCAGGTGACGGCTCGTAGGGAAATCGGCGAGGAAACTGGATTGAAGAAAATTGAACTGCATGGCTGGCTGGGCAAGGTAAATTTTCGTTATCGTCGAATTGATAAATTAGTGTTGATGACGACGCAGGTTTATCTAGTTAAGGCACTGGATCCTAATGAAAAACTACAGAAGGAAGAGTGGATGAATGGTCTAAAATGGTTTAGTTTTCATGAGGCGCTGGATGAAGTTGAGTATGAAGATATTGGCAAGCTGATTCTTTTGGCAATGAAACGAATTAGACAGGAGAACTTATAAATGAACGGAATGAACACTGCGCCATATCAAGATTTTGCGCGCGAAAAATTAGGTTTTGAGTTTGAGAATTTGGATTTACTAATCACGGCTTTGACTCACCGCAGTTATGTTAATGAACATCGAAAATCTGTCCATCATCACAATGAGCGATTGGAATTTTTGGGTGATGCAGTTTTGGAATTGGCAGTAACAGAATATTTGTTTACGCATTTTTCGGAGCCAGAGGGAATTTTGACTGCTTGGCGGGCAGCTTTGGTGCGAACGGAAAGTATTGGTGATGCTGGCGATAAATTGGGTTATGGTTCGCTGATTCGTATGTCAAAAGGTGAGAAGAACGGCTCAGAGCGAGCACATTTGCAGATTTTAGCTAATGCGTTTGAGGCAGTAATTGGTGCGATTTATTTGGAACGTGGTTTTGGTGATGCTCGCGATTTTATTCATAAGCATATAATTGTTAAGCTGGACGGAATTTTGGAGTCTGGTAGTTGGCGCGATCCGAAGTCGTATTTGCAGGAAATTTCTCAACGGGTTGACAATCAAACGCCGGTATATAAAGTCCTGAGCGAAGAAGGCCCGGATCATGATAAAGTCTTTACCCTTGGAGTTTTTGTTGGTGATAATATGATGGGGCGAGGCATTGGTCCGTCAAAGCAAGTTGCTCAACAGCAAGCTGCTCGCGCTGCAATTGCTAAATATAAAGAATCTGGCGAGAAATAATTAAAGTTTGCACGGCGTAAACTGCTCGTGTATAATGAAAATACAGTTTAATTCCAGGAGGAGGGGCAGAATGTCAACAATAGATCAGCAGTTTGTAGAATATACTGTAAAGGCGTTGGTTGGACATCCAGAAGACGTCGTAGTAGACCGAACAATTGATGAAAAAGGCGTTTTATTAACATTGACAGTTAATCCAGCAGATTTGGGTCGAGTTATTGGTAAGCGCGGTAGTACAGCGCAGAGTTTACGCACGCTGCTAAGAGCTTTGGGTGCAAAGAATGACGCTCGATATAATTTGAAAATCGTTAACAATGATGGTTTTTCTGGTGAGCGTGAGAGTAATAGTTATAACGATCATGCTTCTGTGGATAACTCAACAGATGAAACTGTGGAAAATGGATCATCTTACGCAGAAAACACCAGAAAAGAGCTTGCAGAACTCGACGACCTTGATATATAATTAGAACCAGTTCAAGCACAGACATTATGCGAGAACAGCTCTATGCGAGACAATGGGTAACCATTGAGAGCCTTATTTGTGCTAAAAAACCGTCCTTATTGGGGCGGTTTTTTGGTGGGGAATAATTTCTGTAAAAAGACATGAAAATAGCCCGCCAAGAGACTCAAGTCGAGACTTAATGTCTCAACGAGCTATTCTCAGCGGGCTTTAGGAAGCCCTCCTAATCGACCAAGACTGTCCGTCCCAGGACAAGACGTAAGGCTCGTCTAGCTCGGCGATTTTTTCGAAGGCGTCTGCAAGACGCTTGGATCCGGTGGCCTGTTTTACAACAGGCCAGATCTCGACTCCCACTCCGGTACCGGTGAGGGGTTCTCCTTCGCTCCATGACCATGGTGCTACCTTGAGTACCATGGCGTCCCCAACGTAGACAATGAAGCCGGTGGCCTCGTCAAAATTGCACTTTAGGGTCTCAATCCGGTCAATAGTGCCGGAGTAGGGGGCGAGGTATTCCCGCACCAAGTCTTCGATGTAATTTTCGCAACCAAGACGAGGCATAGTATACGTGTCCATTTCCAGAGTGTGTCCCTCCTCTTTGATGGGGAGGTCAAAATCTTCCGCAAACCATTTGATGGTTTTCTCGGTGATGCAAGACATGACGTCTCTCTTTCTCTAAGGGCTACTTCTGTTCGGTTGAACAAAAGCTGATATATATATCATACCTGGACAAAAAAGTCAACAATTGCTACACTGTAACAGATGAGAAAGTTTCAAGTAATTACGCTTTTCCCAGAAATGACAACGGGGGTTTTTAATAATTCCATGATGTGGAAGGCACAGAAAGACGGCATCGTTGAACTTACGACGGTGAACCTGCGGGAGTTTGGTTTGGGACCTCGTCGTCAGGTTGACGATACTCCTTATGGCGGCGGCGACGGGATGCTTCTTATGGTTGAGCCGTTATGGAAAGCGGTGGAATTTGCGAAATCTCAGGATGAAACAGCGAAGGTGGTATTAATGAGTCCGCGAGGGCAACGCTGGAAGCAGGCCAAGGCTCAGCAGGAAGCAGATGATAACAGGGGTATAATATTTATTTGCGGGCGATACGAAGGTGTTGATGAGCGAATTTTAGAACTAGTTGATGAGCAATGGAGTATTGGCGATTTTGTGCTGACGGGCGGAGAGCTGGCGGCAATGATGATGATTGATTCTATTGTTAGGTTGATTCCTGGAGTTTTGGGCGGTGAAAAATCTGCGGAAATTGAGAGTTTTTCAGATGGAGAAACGTTGGAATTTCCGCAATATACACGGCCTGAGGAATTTATGGGTTTGCGCGTGCCGGACGTATTGCTAAGTGGTCATCACGGAAAAATAGCAGAGTGGCGCGCTGAACAATCGCAGATATTGACCAATAAAAATACCCCATAGAGACGGGGTATTTTAAGTTGTGGTGGATTTGTCGTAGAGCGAAAGATACGATTTTGTGGTGTTTATTTTTGTAACGTTCGCTGATTTAACTTTATGACGTTTTTATAAAAAGTGCAAGTGCTTTCGTAAAAAATACAACAAGCTTGAGCTTTTTTGACGCGCAAGCTATACTGAAATTATGTCTAGAAAAGTGAATAAAATTGTTAAATTGATTACAGGACTATTAATAATAGTGCCATTATTATGTCAATTATTTACGTTTGAGAAGTTTTCTGCAATCCTTACTTCTGCAGGGATTATGTCATATTTAAGTCTTTCGATTGCGATAATATTGGTGGTTGTTGAGCTGATGTCGTTGCCGTTTTTAATTGATATGAATATGCCAAAAAGAATTACTCTGACGAGCAGAATGGCTGGTTTTTTGAGTTTGGGGATTATGATGGTAATTAGTTTTTTGGCGTTTGCGAATGGGCACGCGGCAGTGATATTTGGTGCAACGATAAAGAATGTGAATAGCGTTGCTGCGATTTTTCTGGTATTCGCGATGTGGGCTTTGCTGATCTGTGCAAATTTATCGACGAAAAAAACAGCCAAATAATTGGCTGTTAAATCTCAAACTTGGCTGGGATGGAGGGATTCGAACCCCCGAATGGCGGGACCAGAACCCGCTGCCTTACCACTTGGCGACATCCCAACGGCAAACATAATTGTACTATAGAAAAATGATTTCCGCAAGCGTTTACGGGTGGTCGTTGACGCGATATACTGATAGTATGGATTTGCAATGGATCGTGAAATTAATTGCTGACGGACTAGTGGTACCGGTCGTGCTAATTGGTGCGTACGCGCTGATAAAATTGGTTCCAAATAAAGAGAAGTATCAAGTTTATAGCCAAGTTTTGATGGCTGGTTTGACTGCTTACGTGGCGGCAAAAATTATCGGGTCAATTTATCAACCAGATCAGATGCGCCCGTTCGAGATTCTGGGTGTATCTGCCGGCGCGTCATTCCTTAATAATCCGGGTTTCCCGTCCGATCACGCGCTGTTTACAATGGCAATTACTCTGGCGGTATTTTTCGGAGCAAAGAGTCGGCGGCTGGCTGTTGTTTGTCTGGTTATGACAATCTTAATATGTGTCGGTCGGGTCATTGCTCTGGTGCATACGCCACTTGACGTTGTTGGCGGATTGTTGATTGCTTGTGTAGGGATTATTTGGTACAAACCGATGAATCTCCTGAAAAAGCATAATATTTAAGCATATACATTTGCAATATTGACAAGTTTACGTTACAATTTACGTATGAAATTATTGTCAGCTATTTTCCGTGAAGAAATATCAGATTACACATATCCGTTTTCAAGGCGAGTTTTCTTGAAGATTTTGGCGATTTTAGTTGCTAGCGGCGTGGCTATCTGGTTGCTGGCGCTTGCGTTTGATAAATTTATGATCACACCTGTATTTTGCGCAAACGCTGAGCATATTTCCATTTGCGCAAACAGCACAAGCATCGCATCTTACGTCGCGTTGGTTTTGGCAGGAATTATGCTAGTCCCAGTGTTGGTGGTATTTGGTATCAAGCGACCTCTGCTGGTAGTAATCGCGGCGACAGTGTCATTGTGGGGCGCTACATTGTGGGCTGGCGGATCTTGGATTTTGTCATTACTATGGGTAGTTTTAGCGACAGTTTTGGTGTACTTGTCGTTAATCTGGATGAATAGAATCCGTGGTAATGGCGCGGCGATTTTATTTATGACAATATTTGCAATTTTGGCGCGAGTTGTTTTATCTTTATAGCCACTGTACACTAAGTGTATGGAAATCATTATCATTATTCTCTTAATTGTTATTACTATTGGCCTTGGTGCGACATTATTTGTCCTACAATCAAAAATTAGTGAGCTGAAAAATCAATCATCGGTCGAGTTGATTAAAACCGATGTCGTGGAATTGGGGCGAACTATTGCGAAACTGAATGAATCCGTTAGCGATAAGTTGGAGCGAAGTAACGCGCAAGTTCAGACTTCCGTACAGAAGCAATTGTCGGAAAGTGCGAAATTAGTGGCTGACGTGACGCAGCGGCTGGCGAAATTGGATGAGACCAATAAGCGCGTGGTTGATGCGGCGACCGATCTGAAAACCTTGCAAAACGTGTTGCAAAATCCGAAGCAACGCGGGGTTTTTGGTGAGTTTTATCTGGAAAGCGTGCTGGATAACGTTTTGCCAGCCAAGCAATATCAAATGCAATATCGCTTCAAGGATGGGGAAATTGTTGACGCGGTTATTTTCCTGGACAAGGGACAGATATTGCCGGTGGACAGCAAGTTCTCTTTGGAAAATTACAATCGCATGATTAACGCTGAGACAAAATCTGAGCGTGAGATGTGGCTAAATAAGGTGAAAGCCGATCTTAAGGGGCGAATTGATGAGACTAGTAAATACATTCGACCACGCGAAAATACTATGGACTTTGCGTTTATGTTTATTCCTAGCGAATCTTTGTATTATGATCTTCTGATTAACAATGTCGGTCAGGGTGGCTCGAGCCGCGATCTGATTGAATATGCGTTTCGGGACAAGCGGGTGATCATTGTTAGTCCGACTAGTTTTCTGGCGTACCTGCAGACCGTTCTTCAGGGGCTTCGTAGTCTACAAATTGAAGAGCAGGCTAAAGACATTCAAGTTCGAGTTGGGCAGTTGGGCGTTCACATTAAAAAGTTTGATGAATTGATGACGAAAATGGGCAAGAGTCTTAGTACGACCGTTGGTCATTATAACAATACATACAAGGAATTGGGGAAGATCGATAAGGATGTTGTGCGAATTTCTGGTGGCGATAACCAGGCGCAGCCGGAGCTGATTGATCGGCCAACTCAGGAAGATTGATATAAAAAATACCCCGCCGATTAAGCGGGATATTTTATTGTGAAGTTATAATCTATTCTTCGTCTTTGCTGCGATAATTGACGAGTAGAAATAGGTTGCCACCTAATGCCGCGCCGATTAAGGTAGCGGCAATTACTTCCAAGCTAAAGCGTGAATAGCTTTTTTCGCCTTCAGCTGGCAATACTCCGTTGCTACGTAGTTGAGAGTCGGTTTTCTCTGTAACAGCCAAAGAAACTGCTGGGTTTAATGTTGCACCTGAAATGTAAATTTCGCGTGGGTAAGTGCGGCCATTTTTCTCAGTTTGGGTAGTACTTTGCTCTTTTTGGATTTTTGCAATAGCAGTACTTTTAATGTATGAAGAAAGTGAGCCAGATACGACTAGGCCGATCATCAATGCCAAGCCAATTCCAAAAGCTTGACCAGCTGCTTTGATTTCTTTGCGCTGCAATACTGCGGCAATCCCGAATACAAAAACTGCGGTGCCGACTAATTCCATTGCGAAGATGTTCCAAGAGAACGCAGTGAATTGGTCGAAGCTTAGAGCAAATCCGCCGTTTGTTAATGAGCCGACAAGTACGATAGCCGCCATTGCACCGAGGAATTGTGCACCCCAGTAAAATGGTACAAGTACAGTCTTTAGCTTGCGCATTGTCCATAGACCAAACGTGACAGCTGGGTTTACGTGTGCGCCAGAAATGTTGCCGATAATTGCAACGATGAACATCAACGCAAAACCGACATACATTGATGACAAAATATCTGATGCGAATAATGCGGCAAGTGTCAAAATGAATGTGCCGATAACTTCCGCAATAACGATGTTAATTAAGTTGTTTGGTAATTTAGAATCTAGTTCGACACGCTTGCTTTTAGCGGTAGATTCAGCAACGACGCGCTTGACGGTCGTTTTGGTTTCAGTTTTAGCAGCAGCGGTTTTCTTCTCTGCGGCTTTAACTGGGGCTTTCTTTGAAGTTTTCTTCGTAGCCATATTCCCTCCTTAAAGTAATATCACGACTATTATAACATAATTTGCTATACTGTAGTTATGGGATTATTTGTAAATCAACAGGATCAGCGCAGTGAATTGCAAGAGCGAATTGCGGCGGAATTAAGAGAGAAGGCGAAGGCTTCGAGTTTGCAAGAAAAGGCAACTATGGACGGCGTCGACGACATAAGATATTTGGAAGGCACGAAACAGACGACGACTTTGGCGTGGGCGTGGATTTTAATTGCTATTATGGCTGGTGCGGTGATTGTAATGTTTTTAATGCAAGGACGATAAAATGGTTGATTTAGATGAATTGAGAAGAGAAATAGTTTTGGCGGTTTCGCAATCCAAATCTCCGCGTGAGTTTTTACGTGATCGACGACTTAGGGAATTGTATGATCAAATCAAGTCATTACCGCCAGTTGAGCGTGGTCCGTTTGGTAAGCAGATTAACGAGCTGAAGCAAGCTGTTGAACAGGCTATTGCGGTGCGACTGGAAGAGCTGGAAAAAGTTGATTTGAAACCGATTGACGTTACGGCGCCGATGGATGTGAATTCGCCCAAGCCTGAACTTTTGCCGAGCGAACAAGGCACGATTCATCCGCTGAGCGCTGAAATTGAACGCATTTCTGAGATCTTTAATCGCATGGGATTTGTCACAGAGGAATCCAGGGAAATTGACGATCAGTTTCATATGTTTGAGAGTCTGAATTTTCCAAAAGGTCATCCAGCGCGCGACGATTACGATACGTTTATGACCGAGGAAACTGATTCTAATGGCGATCGTTTGATTGCGCCGGCACATACGTCTACTACGCAAAATCGTGTGCTAATGAAATATCGCGACAATTTGGAAAAAGGCGAGGCTATCGCGGCTATTGTTCCTGATCGCGTTTTCCGTAACGAAGATTTGGACGCGCGCCACGAGCATACATTTTATCAAGTCGAAGGCGTGTACGTTTCACGCCGAGTTAATGTTGGCAATTTGATTGCCACGCTGCAAGAATTTTTGCAGGAATATTACGGCAAGAAACTGGATGTTCGCGTTAACCCATTTTACTTTCCGTTCACCGAGCCGAGTTTTGAATTTGCGTTAAGCTGTCCGTTTTGTGAAGGTAAAAGTCCTGATTGTAAGGTTTGTTCTGGTGAAGGCTGGATTGAGCTATTGGGTTGCGGCATGATTCATCCGAATGTCCTCCGAGCTGCTGAAATTGATCCGAATGAATACACAGGGTTTGCGTTTGGCTGTGGAATTGACCGTTTGGTTATGATGAAATATGGAATTGAAGATGTCCGACATTTTGAAAGTGGAAAATTGAACTTTTTGGAGCAATTTAATTAAACATGCGATCTCAGCAAGTTAAGAATTTTTTTCATAAAAATCGTCTTCAGGTGCTATGCATTCTTAATGGCGTAGTGTTGGCGACGGGTCTGATTTTTGCCGTAATATTATCCGACGATACTCGGTGGACGAATTGGAGCTTGAGCAGATTGGGCGAAACCACCTCGAATCGCCTGTCTGCGTTTTCGTTCAATTCGGGAGTATTTTTATCTGGTTTGATTATGGCGACGATTGGGTTTTTTATGAATCGTAGTTATCTTAAACTTGGTCAAATTCGCTCTGCTCGGATATCTGGTTGGATACTTTCATTGTTTGCAATTTGTATGATAGGAGTGGCACTTTGTCCGAACGACACAATGCATGCGGCACATTTCGTTGTTTCGCGAAGCATAGTTATATTGATGGTTCTATTGATGTTTCTATTGCCGTCAAGCTTGAGCTATTTGACTCATCGCGAGCGATTAATGTCGTTTGGCTTTCCGATTTTTGCGGCAATTCTGACGACGCAAGGTTACGCTATGGGCAAGTTTTGGTTTGTGATAGTTGAGGTTTTATTGGGAATTTTTTCAACAGCATGGCTATTTTTGGTTTGCCGTCGAATGGAACTTAAATTGTCCGACCTGAAAACTTCGTAAAATGCTATAATTACTTCAAAAGGAGTAATTATGAATCACACAATTTTTGACGACATCGTATCTGGAAAAATGAAATCCTGGAAAGTCTGGGAAGACGAGAAGTTTTTGGCATTTTTAACACCATTTCCGAACACACCAGGTTTTACTGTGGTGATTCCGAAGCAGAATCCGGGCGATTACGTATTTTCTTTGGACGATAATTTATATTCCGAAATGATGCTGGCAGTGAAAAAGGTTGCTGGTATTTTGGAAAAAGCATTTGACACCCCACGGGTGGCGCTGATTTTTGAAGGCACGGGCGTGGCGCATGTGCATGCCAAATTGATGCCGCTTCATGGCGATTTAGCAAAGGGAATTGGTTCGCCAGTGTCGCACGAGCAAGCGTTTTATGAGAAATATCCTGGTTGGTTAACCACGGCTGACGGTCCAAAAATGGATGATGCTCAATTGGATGAAATTCAGGCACGAATTTTAGCCGTGCAAGGTAAATAGGATAGCTAGTTTGCCTCTAATTTTACGTCTTTTCCTTCGTACATATCCAAATAGAACGGATATAATTTGGCGGCGTGCTTTTTAACCTCGTCTTGGTTTAAGGCTACAATGTCGTGACCGATACCAAATGAGGTCGGAATTGAATAATATTGGAATTTGGCGCCAGAAGCTGCAGCCATTTGCTTGGGTATGTTGACTGCGAGATTTTTATCAATTGCGGTGTCGTTTTCGCTTGTTACAACCCCGACATATTTTAACCCTGGAGCTTTTAGGTCGGATTTATAGTTCTTGGCGATTATTATATATTTTCCAAGAGCGCGATATGACAAATTGCTACCCGTGAACGAATCTGGAAGAATATTTCGTCCGTAAAGATTTCGTAAAAGCGGAATTTTCCAGGAAGGAGTTTCCGACTCTGAAGGCTGATAAAAAGGTGATAGAAATAACGCTCGTGATATCGTTTGGCTATTGTACTGAGTAATCCAAGTCGCCATATTTGCGCCGCCAGAAAGTCCGACAACTCCCGTTTCATCACCCAAGCCGCTGATAATGCTGGTGCTGGAGTTCATAAATTGCGCCATTGCTGGAATGGTGATTTCTCCATGCCGTTTGTTATCAGTAAGTCCATGGCTGGGAACGCGGGGAATATAGACGTTGTAGCCAGCGTTGAAAAAGGTGTCGCCCAGGTCTGCGAATTGCTGTGGGCATGCGCTTACGCCATGAATCATCATGACAGCTTTGGCAGTTCTTTTGCCGTGGGTTTTGATGATCGATCGACACTCTGGCCTGACATCGGCGTTTGATGTGTCCTCACCGGCTGTGTGATTTGCAGCGACGATGGCGTCGTTGTAGCTCAATTTTTCAGAGTTTGATGATTGTAGCTCTTTGAATGTCGCTGGCCAGAAGAAAGCTGCGGCCGCAAGTAGAGCTACGATAAGAGCGATTGAGCAGACTATCCAGATAATAATTTTTATAATGCGATTTTTTCGTGAAGTATCCATGGGTGTATTATATTGGTTACGTGTGGAATTGTGAAGTTGGTGTACTTATATTATATGCAACAAAAAAGAGCGCGCGAAGTCTGCATATAGTATGGGAAAATATGTCGAACAAATCAAATCTCGGATAAATGCTTTAAATAATCAATAGCATCTATATAATAAGAATCTGCGCCCTCTGGAATATTAGTATCTAATAATTCCGATAACGTCATCCAGCGGTATTTTTATGTTCCCAGCTCAATTTAACAGAAATGTCAGCCTCAGTCTTATCCATGACTATCTCAAAAAGTACATGTCTTGTGTTTTTGTGCTGTCTAACAAACAGCTTTTAAGTTATTTGGATATATACATATGCCAGTCTCTTCTTGTACTTCTCGTGCAGTCGCCGTCTTAGATGTCTCTTCCGATTCTACTTCTCCTCCAGGAAGATCAAGATGTCCAGGGAAATTAGGATGCGTGTCTCCCCTATAAAGCAGTAGATATTTACCATTTTTATTCTTAATAAGCGCTTTTGATAATGCTTTAACCACATTTCAATTGTAATGAAGAGACAATATCTGGTCAATGTGACACTGTGTCAAAGCCAGTAGCAATAGTTACGTATCATATATCATGTTATAATTAAGTCTATATGATTACACACCAATTAAAACTAGCAACAGAACCTTTTGAAGCTATAGTCTCTGGTAAGAAAACCATCGAATCACGACTATACGATGAAAAGCGCCAAAAGATACAGCTTGGCGACGAAGTCACTTTTACGAATCGAGAAAACACCAGTCAGACAGTCACTGTAAGAGTGGTTGGTTTATTGCGTTACCAAACTTTTCATGACCTTTTCATTCATAATAATCCTGCAAAATTTGGCGGCGAGAGCGTCAAGTGGCTCGAAAAGCAGATTGGTGAATTCTATTCTCTCGGCGACCAGCTGGAAAATGGCGTGATAGGTATTGAATTTGAAATATTTTAATGATATAATAATGACCGTCCTATCCAGGCTACGTCAAAAATCGTAGCTATCACAGGAAGGTGTACATCATGACTGAGTCGTCAGTCCGCAACATCATCGTGCGCCCCGCAAGGGCGGACGATTTCGATTTTGTCGCGGATCTTATGATCCGAGCGCTCACACCGTTTTATGACGGTGATCACTACGCACACGCACGGCGTATCTTTGATGCACACATGGCAGGCGGTGTTGACCGCGTCGGCCAGTTCTCGACCGGACAGCACATGTTCATCGCCGAGAGTGATGGACAACCCGTGGGCGTCATTCATGTTGTCAACAAGAAACAGGGGACTGTCAAGATCAGCCCTCTCATTGTTGACACGGCGTACCGAGGAAAGATGGGCGTCGGAAGCATGCTGCTTGAGCACGCCGAAGATTTCGCCCGAAGCCATGGTGCTCGGCAGATCTACTGTACCGTGGCAGCACCTAACCAGAAAGCACTGAGGTTCTTTCTCGGGAAGGGCTTCCGCATCACTGGCACGGCGAAGGACCACTACAAGATTGGTGTCGATGAGCACATGCTGTACAAGCAGCTTGTCGACGAGGCGGGGTTCGACTCGCCGAACATCTCTGTGGTTCCGTTTCACGAGAGTCAGCACGCCGACAGCGCGCGAGCTCTCATCCTGTCGCAGATGAGTGGCTACTTCGAAGGAGTGGACGACAGCTGGGTTGACGCCCTCTTCGCTGGCTACCATCGTATGGAATCTGGCGACGTGAACGTCAAGTTCAAGATCATCTTTGTCGCTGAGTGTAATGGTCAGGTTGTTGGTGTCGCTGGTGCGACCCCGAAGAAGGGCCAACCTATCAAGCTGATGCCTTTGGTGGCCTCGTCGGAGGCGGCGTTTGAGGCACTTGTCATTGATCTGCAGGGACTGTTGGAGGGTTGCGGCCACAAGCTGTATGCCCATATGGTTCCTGAACCGTGGCAGGTCGCCTGTCTCCAGCGTCACGGCTGGAGCCTGGAGGGGGTGTTTCCGGGAGGGTATGCGTCTACCAGTGTCGTTCAGCAGTGGGGAATCAGTCTCAATAAGGAAGGAGTGCCTATGCGTAAGATGCGCATCAAGCGTCCATACTACGACGCAATCATGTCCGGCAAGAAGACTCTCGAGGTGAGGGTCGGCTATAACAGCATCAAGCGGCTGAAGGCTGGTGAGCTGCTACAGCTCGAGACCGGTCACACGTCGGGCGTGGTACGGATCAAGTCGATCCGTATTTACCGTAGTTTCGCCGACATGCTGGCGGCTGAGCCGTGGCAGCAGATCGTGCCGCAGGCAGAGAGCGAGAGGGAGGTTCTCCGCCTTCTTCGTAAGATCTACCCTGACCACAAGGAGAACCTTGGTGTTCACGTCATTGAGGTTCAAAAGTAGGACAACGAGAGAGGTGCGCATCCTCTAGGTTGGAGAAATCCGTCTGAACAAATGCGAGTGACTTGGGCTAGTGTCACTGGTATCTGACTTAAGATACCGAACAACTAGCCTATTTTTCTTGGAAGTATATTTGATATCTTGAAAAAAATAAGAGATTAAACTTAGATGACCTGTTCATTTCACATTCCCTTCACACATTCCTGCTGCACTGACATAGAACCAAGAAAGGAGATCTATATCATTCATGCAACGTGCCTGGTTGTATATAACCAGGAAAAACTCAAAACGCTGACTGAACTAGAACTTTATTTATCATAATCAAACAAGCTTCCAGCCCCTGCTGTTTTATATAAAGTATCTATCGCTAAAAGTATATCATTCTGAAGTGCTGGTTGGTTGTCAATATTTTTATCGTAAAAATCCTGCAATGATTCCGGATAGTGTTCGTCGGGCGTATCGTATAGGAGAGTATCCTGCAACAGCTTCTTCTGCTCGGGTGAAATGTCATTAAAAAACTCTGGATGAAAATCATAAAACCATTCTAGGCGAGTTTGCAGTTCTAGATATCTATCGTAGTTCATAGCTATATTATAATTCAGGAAATGACCCTTCTCCAAGTGCGGAGAGGGTATCCTTGAGGAGATTATCTATCGCCTGTTCAAGTATGGCTGTATTTTGCCCTAGAGCTTTTGCCTTTGTTGTTTGTGGTTTTCTAAGGTCGAATCCTTGATAGTAAAATGATATAATTATATCAGTATGAAAGTTAGCTTAAATCTTATAAAACAATTGATTAATTTTGAGTTGCCGCCAGTTGATGAGTTAGTGTCGCGTGTCAATCAGCAACTTGGTGGTGTCGAGGAAGTAATTGACCTGAAAGCCAAATATGGTGGCGCGCGCATTGTGCGAGTTGTTGAGTGTGAAAAGCATCCGAATGCGGATCGTTTGAGCGTGACTAAAATTGACGATGGCGGCGTGGTCGCAGATGTGCCGCGTGATGACAATGGTCTGATACAAGTAGTCTGCGGGGCGCCGAATGTCCATGCTGACATGTGGGCAATTTGGTTGCCGCCAAAAAGCACCGTTCCAGCAAGCTTTGATGACGCCGAGCCGTTCGTGCTGGATGCACGACCGCTCCGTGGAATTCTGAGCCAAGGCATGTTGGCGGCGGCTGACGAGCTGGCGATTGGTA
>CAUUDX010000013.1:0-14948 GCA_963544125.1 uncultured Candidatus Saccharibacteria bacterium
TCGAGCCACTTCACCCAGGCTACGGTAATACTCTTGGTAACTCATTGCGACGCGTCTTGTTGTCAAGCGTTCGTGGTGGCGCAGTTGTTGCTTTCAGAATTGAGGGCGCAACTCACGAGTTTACTACTGTTGAAGGCATCAAAGAAGATGTTGTCGACATTATGTTGAACTTGAAGAACGTTCACCTACGCGTATTTACTGATGACCCAGTTGAACTACGCATTGAGAAATCTGGCGCTGGCGAAGTAACTGCCGCTGACATTAAAACTAATGCTGACGTTGAAGTCGTTAACCCAGAGCAAGTAATTGCTACAATCGACGACCCAAATAAGCATTTGGTTATGGATTTGGTAGTTGAGGCAGGTTGCGGTTACCAGACAATCGAAGAGTCAAGCGAAAAGCGTTTGCACAGCGACATGATTGCTATTGATGCAATGTACTCACCAGTTCTACGCGTTCGCTACAAAGTCGACTCAACTCGTGTTGGCCAGGAGACGAACTTGGATAAATTGGCAATCACTATTGAAACTAACGGCACAATCACACCTCGTGAGGCGTTCGAAGAAGCAGCAGCGATTCTCGTCAATCAATACACAGCTTTGGCTGGCAATACGATGGTAACTGGCGCGCCAGCACTTGGTGCAGCTAAGGAAGACGAAGAGTCAGAGCTAGCAATGCCAATCGAAGAGCTAAACTTAAGCGCCCGCACGACGAACGCGCTAATTAACAATGAAATCCGCACTATTCGCGATTTGGTAACTTTGACTGAGCAAGATTTGCGAGAATTGAAAGGTTTCGGTTCAAAGGCACTAGACGAAGTACGTGACAAGATGGCGGAGTTGGAGTTTTAACTATGCATAGACACGGATATCAAGGGCGCAAGTTCGGCCGCGAGCGTGATCAGCGACGAGCCTTGCTTAAGGGCTTGGCTACTAGCTTGGTCGAGCACGGCAAAATCGAAACCACCTTGCCAAAAGCTAAGGAGCTAAAGCGCCACATTGAAAAAATCATCACTAAGGCTAAAAAGGGTGACCTAGCTAGCCGACGTCAGGTGATCGCAGCATTAAGCACACGCGCCGCTGCTTACAAACTAGTTGATGAAATCGCGCCACAGCTAAGTGGTCGAACCAGCGGACACGTTCGCGTTGAACGAACACGCTTGCGAGTCGGCGACGGCGCTCAAATGGCGATCATCGAGTTTGTTGACGATATTAAACCAATGCCAAAGGAAGGAAAATAAGATGAAGACTTATTCACAAAAACCATCTGAAGTTTCTCGCCGTTGGGTATTGTTTGACGCTAGCGAATTACCACTTGGACGTTTGGCTACAGAAATTACCAAGCACTTGACTGGTAAATACAAGCCAACTTACACTCCTCATGTTGATGGTGGCGACTACGTAGTTGTTATCAATGCTGCGCAGACAGTTGTTACTGGATACAAGGAAACTGATAAGTATTACTATCGCCACAGTGGTTTCCCAGGTGGAATTAAGGAAACGCAATTCAAAGAAATGCGCGAACGCCACCCAGAGCGAATTATTGAAGAAGCTGTTAAAGGTATGTTGCCAAAGAACAAATTGCAAGCAGAGCGCCTAAAGCGTCTACGCATTTTTGCCGGCAGCGAACATGCTCATACAGCACAAACACCAGAGAAAGTTGAGGTGAAGTAATATGACTGATACTTATTTCTACGGCTTAGGTCGACGCAAAAGTGCTTCAGCAAGTGTTCGATTGCTTCCTGGAAAAGGCACTATCACTATCAACGGCAAACCTGCCGCTGAGTACCTGGATGGTAACAAAACCTTACTAGCAGAAGTAACCGACCCACTTGCAATTGTCAGCAAGCAAAAAGAATTCGATGTTACTATCCTAGTTAAGGGTGGCGGCTTAGCTGGTCAAGTTGACGCTATCAAACTTGGTATTGCAAAGGCTTTGACTGCAGCTCACGCCGACCTGCGTCCAGTTCTAAAGAAGGCTGAACTATTGAAGCGTGACCCACGCGAGAAAGAGCGCAAGAAGTACGGTCTTCGTTCTGCTCGTAAGCGCGAACAATTCTCTAAGCGTTAGTACAGAAAAGGCTATCACAAAATACTCCGTTTCACATGCAGGCGGAGTATTTTCATAGTATACTAAAAATATGTTGGACAAGATTATCCATCGCTGGTTACGGATTCCGTATGCATTGAACGTGCATTATTTTTCTCATCCAGAAAAACCAAAAGCGACGATTTTACTTATTCATGGACTGGGAGCTTCATGGCGAACATGGACGCCGCTGGAGCCATTTTTGCCAAAAGACGCACGAGTTATAGCAATTGATATGCTGGGATTTGGCAATTCGCCCAAGCCTGATTGGAAATCCTACAATGTTCACGACCAGGCCGCAAGTATTGTCGCCACCTTGCGTAGGGAATTTATAAATAGCGTCGATATTATCATCGGCCATTCTATGGGGTCGCTGGCTGCCGTAGAGCTCGCCAAGCAATATCCGAAGTTAAGCAAGTCGCTAATCCTCTGCAGTCCGCCGATATATTATCCGAGGGTTGACGAAAAAAATCATCATCCAGAGAAAATTTTGCGTGCGCTTTATGAGTTTTTCAATAGTCATCCGCGCAGTTCGAAACGTTTTTTACAATTCGCCGATCGGCACAACATCTGGCCTGACGCTGGATTCAAGGCCGATGAAGTTACCGCCGAGTCGTTCTTAATCGCCTTGAATACTGCGATTATCAATCAGACGACAATGAATGACATTGCTAAGCTCACTCTTCCGATTGCTATTTTGTCTGGAAAGCTTGATCCACTGATTGTCGAGAGAAACCTGAAGAAATTGGCAAAAGATCATAACAATATCACTCATACGTCAATGGCAACTCAGCGGCACGAAATAACCGACAAATACGCAAAGAAGCTGTCGGGAGTTGTGAAAGGGTGTCTGGCGGGAAAATAGTTACGATTGATAAAACCTACCTTGAGCCAAAGACTAAGGAATGTACGATAACATTGACGACGAATTATGGAAAATTCCGTAAGACACGGGCATCAGGGATCTACAAAATAACATTATGTCATTACTCGTGAAACAATAGACCTTTACCGGAATTCGCCAGATAAATATGAGGCGGCAGGGTCTCTTAGCTCGTTATGTTTTGCAAAAAATAGAAAAAGACATAGAGTATGTATATAAAAAGTCTTTAAAAATTATAGAACAACAGCTAAATTAAAATAGAAAGAGAATGCCGCTTCATCACTTAATATCCGAATAATGTTATAATATACCTAATGAAACCATCAAAACCCGTCATCCTCACTGGCGTGCGCGCCAACAATAACATCCACATAGGTAATTACTTTGGGGCTATTTTGCCAATTATCAACGTGGCGAAACGTCGCTCGGACGAATACAATATCAATCTATTCATCCCAGATCTTCACAGCTTTACAACGCCAATCGACCACAGTAAGTTATACGACAGCACTCTAAACAACGCGCGAGTTTATACCGCCGCCGGATTGCCGCTGGACAATTCTTTCATTCATCTTTACCGCCAAAGTCGTATTTCGGCGCACAGCGAACTGGCGTGGATTTTGGACTGCTTTACTGGATTTGGCGAGATGAGCCGAATGACGCAGTTTAAGGACAAGGGAAGTAAAGGCGATGCCTCCGTTGGGCTATTCAACTATCCCGTCCTGATGGCTGCCGATATTCTACTTTACGGTGCGACTTACGTGCCAGTTGGCGATGACCAAACTCAACATTTGGAACTTACCCGTGATATTGCCGAGCGAATGAATCGTAAATTTGGCGATCTATTTATCGTGCCAAAACCCGTAATTCAGCAGCATCAATTCTTCGGAAAAGACCAAGGATTGAGGATTAAAGATCTCGTGAATCCAGCGAAGAAAATGAGCAAATCTGACGAGAGCGGCAAGGGAATCATCTTCCTTTCTGACGATCCAAAATCGGCACATAAGAAAATAATGAGCGCAACAACAGATTCAATTGGCAAAGTTCAATACGACAAGGAAAATCAGCCGGGAATTTCTAATTTGCTGGAGATTTTGACTTTGGTTCGACAAGACGCCGGCAGAGAAGTTACTCTGGAGCAGACCGCCAACGAGTACTTCGGTATGGATCGTTATGGCGATTTCAAGCGAATCGTGGCTGACGAAGTTGCGGAATTTTTGGAGAATTTCCAGAATCGGCTTGCGGCGGTTGATGAGCAAGCAATTGAAGAAAAGCTGGCTTCCAGTGAAAAAGACATGAATGTCGTCGCTAATGAAACTTTGTATCGCGTTCAAAAAGCTGTAGGGCTTCGAAAATAGGGAGCAAATCGCGTGAAAATATTACCTCGAACAGTGCTGAAAATAGCTAGATTGTACAAATTAGCGGACGACAATACGCCCGTCAAAGCCCTGCGTCGATTGGAAATTCAAGCGGACAAATCTCATGTTTTTGCGGAATTTATTTTGAATAAGCAGCATTTTGCGCTGCTTTACGGTTCGATTGTCGACGAAGAATCCATTGACGAATTGTGGACGGAAAAACCAGATAATGCCGAGATTTTACCGAATCCGCTAGACCCAGAATTTATCGAAACGCCGTTCCAGGGAAAATATGCCATAATGTTCAAAATTTCGCCAACTAAGGTGCGCTTGGATATTTATTTATCGACCAAATTCGACACGACAATCTCTCGAAGTCTTTGGCAAAAATATATAAAAGCTGGATATGTTTCGGTTAATGGTAAGATAGCGACAACACCAAAGTTTGAGGTTGATGAAACTGATGAGATTGCGCTTAATTTGCCAGAAAAAGAGCAGATGGACGTTGATTTGCCAATTCTTTACGAAGACGATGACGTGATTGTCGTTAATAAGCCAAGCGGGCTATTGACGCACGCCAAGGGTGGGCTTTCTGACGAGCCAACGGTCGCAGAGATAATTCGCCCGAAGACTTCGTTCGCAACAGATACTGATCGTCCGGGAATTGTCCACAGGCTTGACCGCGATACTTCGGGGCTATTGATTATAGCCAAAAATCCAGAATCTGCCGCACATCTACAGAGGCAATTTGCCGAGCGAACCGCCAAGAAAACCTACATAGCGATAACCGACGGCAAGCCGAAGTTGAATGCTGCAAAAATTGATCTACCGATTGGGCGTAATCCTTCGGCGCCAAGTACTTTTCGTATAGATCCAAACGGGAAACCAGCTCAGACGACTTACCATGTTTTGGCGGAAAATGATACTCAATCGCTTGTGGAATTGAAGCCAACTACGGGAAGAACTCATCAATTACGCGTCCATCTGGCGCATCTGAACGCACCGATTCTTGGCGATCGAGTTTATGGCAAGCCTTCCGATCATCGTTTGATGCTTCATGCCCAAAAACTAGAAATAACTTTGCCGTCTGGTGAGAGAAAAGCTTTCGAGGCCGCAATTCCCGATGAATTCAAGAAATTCTTTCCAGAGGATTTATAGATGCCTGAAGTGATTATATCTGCTCGAGATGCTCAAAAAATCAGCCAGATTTCATCGCAATTGCCTCACGCGCTTTTGGTGATTGCGGATTACGGGCTTGATGGACTGGGTGTAGCTCAAATATTAGCAAAGAATAGCGACACTTTTCATTTGAAACCGCTTCCAGAAAAGCAAACTATATCCGTTGATCAAATCCGCGAACTTGTCTTCAAGCTCCGAACTTACGCTATAAATCGCCGAGTTATTATCATAGACGAGGCAGATCTAATGACCGAGCCATCGCAAAATGCATTCTTGAAAGCATTAGAAGAACCGAATAAAAACACCAATTTTATCCTTGTCGCGAAAAACCCGAAGTTGATGCTTGACACTGTTAGATCTCGTTGTCAGACGTTGACGCTTCATAAAACGACATCCGCTCAGGATAAAAAATTGCTTGAAAAGTACAATTTAGACCCAGCTTCTAGTCAGCGAATCCTCTTTTTGGCGACTGGACGTCCATTGCTGATTAAAGAATTAGCGGAAAATCCAGAAAAATTCGCCGAATATAAGCAATTAGCCACCGACGCAAAGCAAATTTTAGCCACAAATCGGGAATACGACACGTTTAAGAATCTCGTCAAATACTTTTCTGACCGCCAAAAAGCGATACTACTAACGGATATTATAGTAAATATGATTCGTTTTCAGGTTTTATCTCGTGGAATGAATCCGTCTCTTGAAGAGCAACTTGAAAAAACTACCTCTGTTGCAAGTGCGTTAAAATCCAACGCCAATGTCAGGCTAGCGATGACGCAACTTGTGATATAATAGTATAGATATGTTTGGATTACTCCTCATTCTGATTTTAATGATTTGGGCGATTTTTTATCATCCGTCAATCAAAGAAACTGGCGATTTGCCAACAAAGATTACTGAGAAGCTTGACCAATTATGGGGAATTGCTCAGGAGTCAATTCGTGAGAATAAATATCTGCGAGCAGAAAAGGCTTTGTTGACAATTTTACGAGTCGACGAGAAGAACGCCACGGCATACAACCGTTTGGGAATTTTATATGCCAAGCAGCGCGCATACAAAGACGCCATCGAGTGTTTTGAGATTGCCCAGAGTTTGGAGCCAAGCGCCTCCAGCCTTCATAATGTCGGCTTAATTTACTACGAAACAGAGAATTATGAAAAGGCGTCGCTAGCGTTTGAGCAGGCGTTGGAGATGGAAGATGATCTGGCAGCGCGTTACATCGCTTACGCCAAGGTTCAGGAAAAAATAGGGAATACGAAGAAGGTTATTAACGCCCTGGAGAAGGCCGTTGAATTAGAGCCGATTCCTCAGACTCTGAAGATTTTAGCGGAAGCATATGACAATGCTGGACAGACTGATCTGGCTGAAGAATTACGTAAAAAAGCCACAAAAATGCTAACTCCGACAGTAGCATCAAAGAAAGTCGACGCGCCACGTCCACGCCAGCAGCGTAAAATACACCAACCACGAAAAATAGTTATGTAAACTATTGTCACAGAGAGAAAAAATTGATAAAATAAATTCAGTTGCCGCTTTAGCTCAGTTGGCTAGAGCAACGGTTTTGTAAACCGTAGGTCCTCGGTTCGAGCCCGAGAAGCGGCTCCACATTACGCTGGAATCGTGTAGTGGCAATCACAGGAGACTGTAAATCTCCCGCCGTAAGGCTTCGTAGGTTCGAGTCCTACTTCCAGCACCAAGATTGAATCATCGTCGCCTTTTGAGGCGACTTTTTTGATAGCGTAAAGTAGCAATATTGACTTTTATAAGCATATGTGCTATTATATGGGTATGTTTGAATTTACAAAATCTATTCTGACATTATGGAATAGCGAAAAAAATCAACGATTGAAATTACAATACGCTTATATTATGTTAGCCATAATCGGGCTGGCTGTAGCGGGATTATTGACATTATTTAACGCTTCATCAGCACACTTGGCGGCATCAGCTTCAGGAATATTGTTTGTTACATTCTTAGTCAATAGCGTAGTGTGGGGAATAATAGAGGCATTTGTCACGCCAAAACTGCCAAAAGAGGTCAGCACACCGGTCAAGAAATCCACTCGTAAAAAATAACTCAGTTGATTAAACACGGCTTAATGTGCTAAAATTAAGCCTGTTACGCCGCGATAGCTCAGTTGGTAGAGCGCATCCATGGTAAGGATGAGGTCTCGGGTTCAAGCCCCGATCGTGGCTCCATATGAAACACGGATTCGCAGAGATGCGGATCTTTTTTTATTCTTCCTTCACTAAGTTTATAAATTTAACTGGTTTTCCTTTTTCCGTCACTTCACTACGATAATTACAACTACAATACTATCAGCCCTGCTCAATCTCTACGATCTTTTGTTTTTCGCTATCATAAACAAAATTAATAATATCACCCGTATTTAATAAATCTATTGCTTCGCGTATTACTCCAATCGGCACAGAATACCATTCGTTCGGAGAGTATTCTTTACTATCTTTATCAATCACAGTCAGAGTAACTTTTGCATCAGCAAAAAACCGATGGATGAGGGCTTCGACTTTCTGGGTTTTATAGTCTCCGGTTACTTTATAAGTGTCAACAATTTCAACTGGCGCCATAAGGTAAGTGGGGTCTTTTTTAGCATTAACAATACGATTTTCTACGGTATCCTCGGTCATTCCAATTTTGTAGAGATTGGCAATTTCTTGAATACGCATGTCTTCACTCTTCGATTTGAGGACATAAATATGACCAACAATCTCTTTATCGTCAATAGCTCTTTCATCGCTAGCATTAACGACAATATAACCGTCATCGTTGTAAAGTTGGCTTGAAAGGGTACGAAGATAGATATTTGATTCTGTTCCATTTTCGAAAATAACACGAAGGCGCGCTTTCATGCGACCAAAGGTTAGCTTCTCTTCGCCAATACTTTCCACACAACACATTTGACCGCCAGAAATATAGTAGCCACCTTCGACGACTTCCTCTTGTCTTGTGAATTTCATTAACTTATATTTACCAGAAGAAAGACCATCCTGTTTTTCTTTAAACAGGGATCTATACATAGAAAAGTCTTCAACAAGCTTGCGACTTGCTGTTTCCCCGGTATTTTTATCGACTACTCCTTGCCTAGGTAGCTTCTGGACATCAAATATATCACCAGAAACCTTGAATAAATCACTATCTTCAGCAAATAGTTCTTCTAGTGATTCTGGCGCCTTTTCAGATTCAAACAATCCAAACTCATCATACTCAGCTAATGCTTCGACTTTCTTTTTGTCTACTTTTACCACATTAAGCATATGGCCGAGCATAGCCTCACTGATATCATTAGCCTGTTCATTAGGTGTACGATTGTTTTTGCGCACAAACTCATTTATCTGCTCAAACGAACTAACTAAACGTTCGTCTTTGGTGATTGCATGCTTCTTTGGAGCTGGCTTAAATAGATCTGAGTCTGGTCCCTCAAATAATCCGGCCAACTTATCATAGTAGTCCATTACAACGCACCTTCGGCTACTCTGCGAGCTTTTTCTCGCTCATATTTGGCTCTCTGTGCGGTCAGGAATGCTTGCGCCTGCGCAAGAATTTTTTCATTGCTATCATTAGAGCGTAGCGACGGATACCCACCGTTGTGTGCAACTACGAATGCTTTTATTTGAGGAACCATTGCAAGCGCATCCTCTACGCGCATATCAATCCTACTACCAGCAATAGTATCCTGAATAATTTTGAACGTACCGGCACCCACTTTTTTCGAAATAACTTCAAAAGCGTGATGAAATGGATTAATAGAATCAATGAGGTTTATATCAAGGTCATCGATCTTCACAAAGCGATTAGCGATCTTTAGGAATTTAATATTACCCTCACTATCTTTGATTGGCTCAGCCACCTTAGTAGCGATATTAGCAGCAAGATATTGCCTTACAACTTCAGTTTCTTCATCAGTTAGTCCAGGATTTTTTTCACGAATAATCTCACTCTGGAGATGTTTCATATAAGGGCCAGTGATATTTTGTGCAGCGGCTTTCTCGACTCGCGAATCTTGCAGTACGGCTGCGGTAAGATCTTCTAAGTCGCTCGCGATAATTTGTTTGACTTTTGGAGTCTTTGGAGCTGCGAGATCCTTGATCGTAATTTCACCTGGCTTTAGCGGACGAGTCTCACGCGATTTAGGTGTAAATGTAAATGTCGGAGCTAGCACCTGTTCCATAAGAAGAGAGACAGTAATAGCCTTAAGCATACTATTTACCGCAATTACGATGTCATCATTAGTGCCATTTGGTTGAACAATTAGGTTTGTAAACTGAGCGTGTCTCTTATTGTAGCTATCACGAGTACAGCGACCAATAATCTGAACTATCTCAGTTAGAGAAGAGCGATATCCTACAGTTAGTGCATGCTCGCAATATGGCCAGTCAAAACCCTCTTTTGCCATACCTAATGCAATAATAATATCAATACCAGCAATATCATTGCGAGCTACATTTGTTAGGTAATTTACCAATTTCTTGCGATATTCTGGCTCATCCTCAACTAAGTTGGCTACTTTAAGCATTCTGCCATCTGGAGTTTCAATATAGTCGACGTTATTCTCGTCTTTGTGATCCCAGCGGCCAATAATATCATAGATATTTTGGACTTCTTCGAGCTTGCCTTTCTGTGTAGATTCTTTCGAATTGACATTCGGAATGTGAATAATTGTCTTCTTGCGAGTATCAAGTACAGCATCGAGTGCGCCTCTATATAGATAGCTACCGGTATAGAAATGGTAGCCGATACCTAAAGTTTTTAAATATGTGTAGCCATTTAACTGCTCATAATAGGTATATGTAACTTTATCGAATTCTTCTTCGTCTTCAGGAGTAAGAATTGGCACGGCATCACCACGGAAGTATGAGCCAGTCATCGCTACAATATGAGCATTTGAATCGCGCATCACATCTTGAAGAAGTTGGCCAAGGCGACTATTTTCGGATATAGAAGCATGATGGAACTCATCAATTGCCAGTAGACAATCTTGAAACTTGCTAGGCGGTAATTCTTCAAATGCAAAACGAAGTGTTGCATGAGTACAGAGAAGGATTTCATCGTCGCCATCCATAAATCTCAAAAATGCACCGACTTTACTCCGATCGTCTAATCCATCATCAGTGCAAAGATTATTACGATCATCAATATGCCAATCTTCATAAAAGCCAGAAGCTGTTAAATCTGTGTCGGAAAACGAAGCACCAATTGAACGCTCTGGAACAGCAATGATGGCTTTTTTAATTCCTTGATTATGGAGTTTATCTAGTGTAATAAACATCAATGCACGAGATTTGCCAGAAGCAGGCGGCGCTTTAATCAGTAATTTCGTACTAGTACGCTTATTATATGCACGCTTCTGCATCTCGCGCATACCAAGCTCATCCACCTTAGTGCTTTTTCCGGTAGTATTATAGGCGACATTCACTATATTAATCGTATCGGGGCTGGTTTTCCCGGAATCGGAATCTAATTCAGTCTGGTAATCTTTATATATGTATCGTTTTCCATAGTTATCGTCTCCGTAGGGGAGAAGAATATTGAGTGCCAAAAGTTTCTCAACGATATTATATGCACCGCGGTCTGTATAGCCAGTCCAACGCTTAATGTCGTTAATATCAACGATAGGCTTTTCTTGGAGCTTAAAAACAATCTTATCGATAATCTCGACGGAAGTCTTATTCATATTTGTAATATTATCCTCCATGTAAATATTTCCTTTCAATTATGAACATTTTAGCGCAGAATATAAACAAAGTCAATGCCAATATGAACAAACTACTCACGTCCTGTCATTTCTTCATATAGTTTGAATAGCGTAGCCAACCTTGCCTCGTCTGTTTGGAACGGAGTCGAGCGGTAAAGCTTATCAACTAATATATCATTTTCCTCATGAGCCTTGCGTAGATCTTCTGGCATTTTGTCTGGATCGTACATTTCGGCGAGTGTTAAGTCTGGATGATTGGCTCGAGCGAATAAGACATTACGGGCGGAGTTATTTAGCTTCTCTTTTTGCTGTGGAGTAAGCGGAGGGCAAGGGAATGTGTTATATCCAAGAGTTGACGAGTAGCGATAATCTGTCTTAAGCTTACCGCATACAGTTCTAATCCAGGCCATGTGGATTTTGGATTCAAGAATCGCGAAGAGCCAAGGTTCAGCGTCGTAGACAGCAAAGGCTGCATAACTGATTATCGTAGCAGATGTCACGTAGCCCATTGGTATATATTCTCGCCGCTCCGATGAAACGACAGGTACTAAAATAGCATTTTTTTCTTGAAAAGATTTTCTAAAAAACGCCCATGGTTTAGCCGCCATAGCACAAACGTTTTTATCAGAATTAGTCGATCTAAACTCTATAACTTTATCAGTGCGCTCCTTGATGCCTTTAATTGCTAGCGCTTCGTCACTTTCGTTATCTTCAATCCATAGGCAATAGCGATCAAGATTATTTATATATTCTTTTGAACCGGCGTATTTTTTAATATATTTTTTTGCCTCAGGGTAATCAGTTGTAAGAGTTGAATATTCATCTGGTTCTAGGATTAAGTTTTCGCCTTCAGTTGCCGTACTTCCCTTACGCATTTCCGGTAAACCGGATAAATTTTTATTCGATTTTAGGACTATCGCTTCGTTTTTATCTTCTAAATGATGATTAATATTATTAACATTGAACGAGATCGAGCCGTCAAATAATCTCTTTGTAGAGTTTGATTTATTTTGAAGGCTAATAATTACGACTGTGACGCCGGCATTGTCAACTGCATTATTCTGCCATTTAAATGATTTATAAGCAAAGCCTATTTCCACTCGATCCAATATATTCGGCCACAAGATACCTGCTTGATCACCTTGAGTAATTGAATTTGTACTTACAAACGCAATTTTTGTATTTTTTTCATATAGGTAATTGGATGCTTTAAAGAACCAAATTGCAATATAATCAAGGTATTTATACTTATCGATGCCGTTTAATACTTGAAGCATATCCTGCTTTTGAGATTGGTTCTGTCCTCGACTGCCTTTATATGGTGGATTTCCAATCACGTAAATTTCGTCAGTTCCGTTATTCGGGCAAATTTCGTTCCAATCGAGTCTTGCAGAATTACCGCACTGGATCGTCGGCATGTCGATTAGCGGAATAATCGAGATTTTCTTGCCAAATTCTTTTTCAAACTCGATATTCATTTGATGCGCTGCAATATACATTGATAGAACAGCCAGCTCACGTGGGAAATCCTCTATCTCAATACCGAAGAAATGATCTAATTTAATTTGCGAATTTAGCTTAACACTCAGAACCCCGTGTTTTAATTCAGCAATGCGACGAATAATGTCATGCTCGAGTTCGCGCAGCTTTTTATATGAAATAATTAAAAAATTACCGCTTCCACAGGCAGGGTCGAACACTTTAATCTTAGAAATTCTACCCCACAACTTGAATAATCTATTCTGGTCATCAAAAGCCTTGTCGAATTCCTCTTGTAATTCATCCATAAATAATGGGTTAATAACTTTTAATATGTTCGGGACACTCGTATAGTCCATACCATTTTCGTCACGCCGAGTTTCATCTACAATACCCTGAAAAATCGTACCAAAAATATCAGGGTTAACACCACTCCAGTCCAAATCTGCGCATAGAATCAGAATATGGCGTGCCGTTGGCGAGAATTTTGGTATAGCAATGTTATGTTCTTTTGTGTCAAACAGAGAGCCATTCACATATGGAAATTCGGAATATGGAGTCGTCATTCCGCTTTTATCTTCAGAATCTAGGGATTTGAACAGTTCCTTAAAAAATAGATCAAGATTTGATCCGTCAGTCTCGGTGTACTCTTTAATAGAGTTTGTAAGTTGCTTTGGTCTGAAGAGTCCAGTATCTTCAGCAAAGAAACAAAAAAGAAGGCGGCTGAAAAATACGTTTAAGTCATGACGAAATCCAACAGGGTCGGCCTTAAAACTATCGATGTTTTCACGCTCGATTTCGTCGTAGAGATCTTTCATCTTGTCGGCTGCACGTCGATCAGCAACCGATTCATCAGCGCTACCTTTGTTAATTTCATTGCCAGTCCATCCGTAAAAAAAAGCCACTTCGTTATCAATGTCTTTTATTTCAATATCTAAAGTGGTGTGTTTTATGGTATCTTTTGCAACAATGTGGTGAAGATCGGTGGCAACAATATAGCGCGGCTCATAGCGACGGGAGAGAGATTCGGATCCCATTTTCTCTACTTTTTCTTCGAGCAGAGTTCCTTGAGGGAACACCTTGAAATACAACACGCCTTTTTGAAGAAGAGCATTAGGGTCTGTAGATTTATCGATAGCACCAGACTTCAACTGATTAATTGCCGAAGTTGCGCGACCATAAGCCGCCATTAACTCAAAAATAAATTCTTTAGTGTATGAATCACGATTAGCAATTTCAGCTACGTTACGTTTAACCTGATCAAAGGTATATTTAGCCACGCCAGAACCCCCACAAATTATAAATATCTCTATTACATATAATATCATGAGATTCATTTTTTTACGAAGCATCGGCCATTAGCTTAAAATACTTAAGTTCGCTGAAATGCAAATGTCTACACTCATAAAAGCCCGACATGCCTTATCAATCGGCGAAGTAAGCATAAAAACTAGCAAAATCTGATATGGTACTAGCATTTTCACTTCACCCATGCTATAATTAGCCAAGACGTTTTATAAAATCTAACGAGTAAAGAGATGGCAAAGAAGAATACGAAACGAAAGCTGATTGGTTTGGTGAGTAACTTGAGCAACCACCGAACTTACTATACTACTGTTAACACCCAGAACCGCACCACAAAAGGTCAGGGTAAATTGACACTGCGTAAGTACGACCCAATTGCAAAGCAACACGCTACTTACACCGAGACTAAGAAGAACCTTGGTCGCAACGAAGTTAAGGCTCGTAAAAGCTAATTTAACAGGATTATACAGAAACTCCCTCGCATTAAGAGGGAGTTTTTATTTGGCAAGGATATTTGACTATTTCCTCAATCGAGATTTCATATCACGAATGGTATTCATATAGTAAAGAAAAGCGTCGTATGGCGAATCATACGGGCTAAAATAAGCGTGGACGTCGCCATCGGTGAAATTCTTCGTCCCCATGTAATAGAAATGATCTGAAGTTTGCAATTTTCGCCAATCGCTAATTAAACCTTCGTCTTTGCTATTCAATACCTCATCTTCAAACTCATAGACATATCGCAAAGCTTCTTTCTGTAAGCTGTTTCCATTCCAAGCAGTCAAATCCCGCTCGGCGTCCGCCCACGTTACAGGCGACGGCATACTTATTTCACCAGCAGGCGCATTCGCGTCCAGCGCTTCACTAACGGTATAGAAAGTATTGCCGCCAGCGCTCAGCCATTTATCAACAAACTTCTCAAAGAAGCCAAAAATCCCAGATTC
>CAUUDX010000014.1:0-14496 GCA_963544125.1 uncultured Candidatus Saccharibacteria bacterium
CCTACCTCGGCAACACGTGTGAATGATGGAATTTAGGTAAAATCATACGCCTATTGTAGTAAATTTCATACTTTTTGTAAAGTAGCTGTTGACAGCGGATCTAATAATTGATATATATATATCAGCTTTTGCAATCGCAGAGGCCGGCGTTTCGCCCAAAGCCATTGGACTTGAGACGCTCCACTTTGCGGAGAATTCTGTTCTCCGCCCGACTCCAGAAGGAGTTATCATGGGAAAGAACGATCAGTACGACGGAGGCCTGGGCTATATCGGCGGGGAGTTCATGTACTGGGACAAGAATGACGACGGCACCACCAACATCTTCCCTGGCGGCATGCCCGACAAGCAGCCGCACGACCACATCGTCGTGAACGAAGATGGCGGAGTCGAGTACATGCGCATGAACGGCGAAGTCATCAACGACTACCGCGACTATCACGGCTGATTCCCATCAAACGGTTTGTGGCTTCCGTACAAAAAGCCACTTTTCCTTTGGTATATTATTAAGCTATGGACGACGATCACAATGTCATCGAGAAGTTTGCTGGCGAGCTTCGTAAATATGTCTCGCTCGGGCATTTTGAATTTGCTAATTTACCCATGGGTTCATACGATTTCTTCTATATCGTGACTAACGATGGTCGTTTTGCGGGTGAGGTTTGTCTATTCAGAACACGCTCCACGCTATACGATCCAATGAGTCGCTCAAGTGAAGTTTCTCCGATAATTGGCGCAGAAGACGGATCGGGCAAAATTGTTGACTCCTGTTTTACACTACATAATCAATCAGATAAGTTCGTATTCTTTGACGGAGATTTCAATTACTGCCTATATAAACTAGCGCCATAAACTTAACAATTTCCCGCTTAAAATAGTACAGTTATAGCAATATGAAAAATAACCTCAAATTATCCTTGCCAGAGTTTATAACCGAGGCTTTTCCCGTTCTCAAAGATGCAGAATAATACGCTCTTTCGCAGGACTTTTTATATTGTATCCAGATACCCAATTCTATTTATTCCAAAGCGCGGGCCGCGATTCACTACGCTCATTTATCCTTGTTGCTACGGACTATTCTGACCCGCTTGACCAAAGCTATGAGCTGAAAGAGATAACAGGCAGATACGAGTTTGAGTTTACGCGTATTGTCGCTCCATATAGAAATGATAAGTTTATAGAAATTCGCCAGCATGATGATATAAAGGCAGGCTACGACATACGAGATCCTCATAGACGTTGGAACTACTATTTAGCAGAAGTAACATACAAGCCAGATTGGACGGAGTGATTATTAAAACATCTTTACGGAATAATGACAACATCACGCATCGCATTGCCGAATCTATTCGCGCTAACGATTTTTCCGTCTACCAACACGAGCGCTATCCCGCCATTCAAGAAGGTGAGTTTGTTCGCTTTACGGATGAGGATTTTCATGGCGTTGATTTTGGCCAATTTGTCATGGGATTTTTCGTGTTCGAAAATTGCAACCTAAATAACGCAAAGCATATTTACGGACAACCAATTTATTTTATCAATTCGTCAGTTCGAAATGTGGATTTTTGCGGCGCAAAACTAATCATTGAAGCAAAGGACTGTGACTTTCGCGGAATGAAATACGATGAGGAAACGCAATTTGTTTATGGCAGCGGCGAATTCGCAGCACGATCGCGTTTCATAAATTGCAAATTAGATGATGAAACTCGTGATTTTTTGAACCAGCAAGGCGTAGAAATCAACTAATTATTTTCCGCCAGCACATTTTGCTGCAGCCAACAATACATCGCCACAGTCGCTGCCGCGCCGACGTTTATGGAGCGAGTCGAGCCGAATTGCTCAATCGCCACAATCTTATCCGCAGCGCCAGCCAGCTCTGCAGAAATTCCCGGCCCTTCTTGGCCAAACACCAAAACCGCACGCTTTGGCAAAGTCGTCTCTGACATATTAACACTGCCAGGAATATTATCAATAGCAATAATTTCCCTACCTTCAGCCCGCATTTTTTCGACAAACTCCTCCGTCGTCGCCAGATATATAATGTGAAGATATTTATCCGTCATCATGGCACCACGCTTATTCCATTGCCTGCGCCCAATTACATAAATCTGCCGCACGCCAAACGCATTAGCGCTCCGAACAATTGTCCCCATATTAAAATCTCGCTCGGTATTTTCCAGCGCAATCACCAAACCGTGATCTTCAGAATCCAACTCACTTATAATCTCCGATTCGCTCCGACCTTTGAACTTATCAATTACGTTTCTTTTATCTTCCATCTCTGTTATTTTAACAAACGTCGCGAGAAAGAGACAAGAAGTTGACAAAAATCATTGACATTTTTTCCTATATGTGATATAAATGACATAAGCTTACCCAGGCTCGTCTATTAGGGTAAGTCGCCCTTTTAGACGTAAAAACTACCGCAAAGGAGTTGATATCAATGGATTTTGAGAAGAATCCTTTGATGCGCTGCGCCGAGGACTGTCGGCGCAGCGCAAAGCGTTGGCTAGCTCTTGTGATGTTCACCTTGGCCACTTTCTTAATCGCTGTCGGCATCTACATGATGCAACCATCACCAGCATCGCGAGAGATCGCCAGCTTGTTGGCGATCGCAAGCGTAATGGCGAATATCTGCTCGTTCTTAGGGACTAAGCAGTGTAACGACCACTACAAGTCTGTCCAGTACGGACTGTCAGTGTTCGAAGCTCTGAAGACGGAACTCGAAGATACTCAGAGTGAGAAGGCTGAGTATCAGAAAGCATTGCAGCAGTTTCAATCAAGCTACCGAGATTTGTTGCTTGATCTTGAAACCGCTGAATGCGAGAAGGCCAAGCTTCAAAGGAGCTTCGAAGTTTGCATGAGTGAACTTGAGGACACTCGGAACGAACTCACCTCGGTCTGTTCTACGATTGACAGCATTCTAGCTGACTTTTGTCAGGCGAAGAAAAATGCCAAGGCTCTTCAAGATAAGCTTGATGCAACCAAGAGTGAACGCGATGATCTCCAAAGCAAGCTCGATTCAGCCTATGGCATGCTTCGTGATGAGATGGTAGCTGCCGACAACGCTCTCCATGACGCTGAAGTTCTCCAAAACGAACTTAATGTAGCATGGAGAGTAGCTGGTGAGCGCCTCATTGAGCTCAGTAAGCTTAAGACCGACAACAGTAAGCTCCGGCATGAACTCAAAGAAGCCAAGATAGGCTCCGAGTGGTACCGGCATCTGTACTGCGAGGCTGAAGAGCGAATCGCTCACGCCAAGGAGCAAATTGAGCACCTAGAGCAACAAATTGAGCGTCTAGAGACAGTCAATAAGTTGCTAGCGAAATTTGCAACGGATGACGTTTAGTCATCGCACAAAGGGCTAAATGCCCGTCAGGAATAGTTCGCCTTGAGGCTTAAGCCTCGGCTTGAGCTCTCTTGGCGGGCTATTTCTTTTGGTTTTGGAAGTTTTTTGTTATTAGTATTGACATCTTAGAGCAAGTGTGATATAAATAATATCAGCTTTTGTTGACAAGTTGAGTAAATCCTTGTCCAAAAGTGAACTTTGACAGGCAATCGAATACAAGATGAGTTTTTATTTCTTTTTTAAAACTACCATAAGAGGGATAAGATCTCATCTTGTATTGTTAAAGAACAATCGCAATTCCGCGGATGAGAAGATGGAAGAAGGGATCGTACAAATGTACGACTACTACATCGAGCAGCTGAAGACAGATTTCAACGAAGCTCGGACCGCTTGGGAAACGATCAAGGCTCAGCTCGATGAAGTCTACATGCTAGACCACACCTCAAGGGCCTGCAAGGCTCGCATAACTCGAGTATCAAACAAGGTTAAGAAGTGGTTCAAGCGTGTTGAGTCACTTATGGGCCGTCTTCCTGAGAATGGGCAGCCCTCTAGCGCACTACTTACTGAATTCGAAAAAGAACTGGGATCAAAGTATCTCGACACTTTTTCATCCGTATGCGACACCGTTTCCGAGCTTCCCATCAGCAAAGATCAGAAGGAGTCAATCAAGGAGGGCATACGATCTATCAACGACTGTGTCGCCCGCATGAAAGATGACTTACGGTCATTGCGCGCAGGCTAGCAAGATCCAACGTCTCTACACGACAGGTGATTGTTCTTTTACGATTGCCTGTCATGTAGACTCTAGATTTAAGCCATTAAAAATCACCCTAAGTACGGGTGATTTTCTTATGGTGAAAAATTCCAATTCTTGGTGCGGATGAAAGGACTTGAACCTTCACGTACTTGCGTACACTAGCACCTGAAGCTAGCGCGTCTACCAATTCCGCCACATCCGCATGGGCTACGCGTTATTATAGCCCAAACTTTACCCGATATCAAGCTTGATTACGAAGCTTACACCAAGCATTTAATTCCGCCGCCAATTCCTTTGGTTGAGCCTCCGTCTTAATTCCTGGATTAAAAATTCCAGATGGATCAAAGATTTTTTTCACCTTCGCGTATAATTGCTTTTCGTCGTCTGGCAGGTTCTTATAGATGAAGTTAGCCTTCAATCTTCCGTCACCACCAAATCCCGCAAATGAACCTTCGTACTTATTAACAATCTGAGAAATTTCCGCCAACAATTGAAGAATTTTCTGACGTTCACTTACTTTTTTACTATCAAACGTCGGATGTAGAGAAATGCAATCGCTTGAAAAATCAATGAAAGCTGGCAAATCTACGCCATACTTAGTTTCAAGCGACCTGATCTCACTTAAGAAACTGTCAATTTTTTCTGGTGCCATCAAAATACCAGAAAATACACGTGGCGTAATCATGTGCGGCTCACTCGGAGATTCTGCCAGCGCCAAAACAGAATGCAAGCTGAACAAATCCTGCTCTTCTAAATGTAGAGTTTTTGTGTCAATTGCTTCTGATGATTCTAATTTTCGAGTCAATTTCTTCGCGGCTTTGTTACGTGCTCTGTCGGAAAAGTCGTCAAAGATAGCCAAAACCACTGCGCCCTTAAAGCATTCTTTCGGCGCCCACTCAACCACTTTGCCGACGACCGCAGCCTGGCGGAAGAATCGCCCATCAATCAACTCAACGGAAGAAGCTTTACTCTTCATTGCCAATTCTATGGCTGATTGTGCGTCTGATAATTTCTTATACGACGCCGCAACAACAGAATATTCTGGATGGACAAATTGAGCCTTCATAATAACTTCACAAATCACACCCAGACTTCCCTGACTGCCGATAAACAACGGCGTCAAGTCAAACGACCCGTCTTTTTGCTTAACTCGAGAAATCCCACTGTAACCAACCGTATCCGGCAAAACTGGATCCATTTGCGAAATCAGCTCGACGTTATCTGAGATTAGATTGTCAATCTCTCGATAAATCTCGCCCTCAAACGTCGATAAGCCTTTTTTCTTACTCAATTCGCGTCGAGATATGCGACCAGTCTGGATCACGTCTCCATTACTTAGGACAACCTCAAGCTGCTGAATCGCGTCAGCAAAACGACCATGTGCGCCAGATAACATTCCAGACGGAGCTGTGTTAATTGCGCCACCAATCGTGCCTTCTTCCGCCACGTATGAAGTTCGCGGCAAACCCAAGCCTTTATGAGTAGACAAAGTTGCGTTGATTGCCGAAAGAGAAATTCCCGCTTGAGCATGAATCAGTTGCTGACGAGGATCAATACCAACCACACGATTCATATAAGTTTTTTCGTCAATTGCAATGCCCTTATTCGTCGCCGCGCCAGTTTCATCATTGCCACAACCACGAACAAACACAAGTAAAACATGACCTTTCTCTGCCAATTGAGAACAAAATCGCATCACTTTCCTGATGTCGTTCATATTAGCCGCGCGAACAATCATTTCTGGTCGGCGCGCCAAAAGTCCATTGTCAACTTCAACTTGACTCAATGCAAAATCCTGCGACGCGACTTCGCCACTAAGATGTTCATTCAAATATTTCGCAACTTTATTCATCAATCCTCCTTAGTATGTTACTTCAATTTTAGCATAAGCGCGGACAGTTGATAAGTAGAATTTGTTTTGATATAATCAGGTTATGCGGATGTGGTGGAATTGGTAGACACGCATGCCTTAGGAGCATGTGCCTCACGGCGTGAAGGTTCAAGTCCTTTCATCCGCACCAAGAATTGATTTTTTCACCATAAGAAAATCACCCTGAGTATGGGTGGTTTTTAATAACATAAGTTCATATTTCAGGGGATATATGACAAGCAGCCATAAAAAGAATGAATCACACTCATCATATACCCTCCGAAGCGTCAGTCGCTATACCACGATCTATAACGATTTTTGCTTCTCTGTCTGTTCCTTTCTCCGCTCTTGCAAATATTCTTCGATTTCGCGCAGGGTACGCAAAACGCCTCGCACGACGTTGCCGTTATTCTCATATATAGACTTCTTAAAGATAAACGACTCAGCTTCGCGAAGCTCGCCCAGGAGATGATCTATAACTATGATACTGGCCTCGATGAATTTTTCGTCTTCCACTTTTTCATCTTTCTTCTCGTCTCCATTATGGAGCAGGTTAAGCGTGTATTATTCACACACAAGACGAGATCTTATCTCTTTTAATTTTTTAGAAGAAATAAAAACTCGCCTTGTGATTGGCTGCTTGTCAATGAACAATTTCGGATAAGGATTAAATCTCATCAACTTATCAACGAAATCCGTTCTCATTTATACTACACTTGTGTAAAAAAGTCAATAGAATATGCTCAGCGTAGCTTGTCAGGACTTGAAACCTGAACTATAATTAGCTCACATCACGAATTCGTTAAATAAAACGACAGATGTAATTACGGGAAATTAGCTCAGTTGGCTAGAGCGCACGATTCACATTCGTGAGGTCACAGGTTCGAGCCCTGTATTTCCCACCATTTCACGTTAGGTATAAATATGGAATCTTTTTACGTTACGTCAACTCATCTTGACATAGATATGGCGACTGAACCTCATCCGTCTGGATTAGTTATATTCTCGCGAGAATTATCTACAAACAGGGAGCCGACTGGGCATATAATAATATCTCCCGAGAACCATCATACAGATATATATTGTGATTACCTTGAAAGAAATGAAGCTTTAGTAACAGAGCGTAAACGTTGGGGGATAAATATTCGACAAGACAAGATTGTAAATTACTTCACTCGAACAGAACCTGCTTATGAAATGTATATACCCCAGTCAGACGACATACTAGGCTATCCCGACCTACTAATAGCTTGTACGAATAATAGAAAAGCGAAGAAATTAGCCCGCCAAGAATTAGGAGTAGACCCGACGCAAGTTAAATTGGCAACGCAAGCCCTCGGTATAGTAATGTCTGATTTAGATATTTTGCATAGAACCGACGGCAAAACCCGACTGATAAATTTTCCAAAAGACCAACTTGACGAACAGCAAATTACAGTATATTAAAGTATTAAACACAACTTTCACTCTTTTTATTTTCCCCTTATCGTGGTAAAATTTTATATTAAGAGGAAGGTCTGTGTTAATATCAGACCATATTTTTATGAAGGACGCTAGCAAGATTCGAAACATTGCCATTATTGCCCACGTTGACCACGGCAAAACGACCATGGTTGACGGGCTATTAAAGCAGTCGCGAACATTCCGCGACAACCAAGCCGAGATGAGCCAAGAATTGATTATGGATTCCGGCGATCAAGAGCACGAGCGCGGTATCACCATCACCGCCAAACAAACGTCAATTTTTTACGGCGACTACAAAATAAACATCATTGACACGCCAGGACACGCCGATTTCTCTGGCGAAGTTGAGCGAACCCTTAATATGGCCGACGGCGTTCTGCTGATCGTGGACGCACAGGAAGGTCCGATGCCTCAGACCAAATTTGTATTAGCGAAGGCACTTGAACTGGGACTGAGGCCTGTTGTGATTATCAATAAGATTGACAAGCCAGCCAGACGAATTGCCGAAGTTGAAGATGAGTTGAGCGATCTGTTTTTGGAGCTAGCGACCGACGATTCTCAATTGCAATATCCAATTTATTACGCAATCGGACGCGACGGAAAATCATGGAAAGAAATTCCTGAAAACACCGACGAAGACGCGGATTTGACGCCAATTTTTGACGCGATTATTAACGACATTCCAGCGCCAGACGTGACAGAAAACGGCGCGTTTCAATTGCTTGTTACCAGCCTACAATATGACACATTCCAAGGGAAATACGCGATTGGGCGAATTGCTCGCGGATCTGTTAAGCGTGGCTTGCAAGTCAGCTTGATGAAAAATGGCGAAGTCGCGGGCTCGGCACGAATTGAGAAAGTTTTTGGCTATCGCGGATTAAATCGAGAGGAACTTGACGAGGCTTTTGCTGGCGATATCGTGGCGCTAGTTGGCGTGGCTGATGCGCATATTGGCGATACGATTGCCGACAAAGAGCAGCCTGAAGCGCTACCGACAATTGACATTGAAGCTCCAACTCTTAGTATGTACCTTGGCCCAAACACCAGCCCAATGAAGGGGCGCGAAGGCGAGTTTACGACATCTAGGCAAATTGGCGACCGACTGAAGCGAGAGCTTGAAACCAATGTTGCGTTACGAGTCGAGGAAAACGGAATTGGCTTTACGATTTCTGGACGCGGCGAGTTGCATTTGAGCGTTTTGATTGAAACTATGCGACGCGAGGGATTTGAGTTTGAAGTTGGACGACCACAAGTTGTTACAATTACCGAAGACGGCGTCGAAAAAGAACCGATTGAAGAATTGCAAATTGAAGTCGGAAGCGAATTTATTGGCGCAATTAGCCAGGAGCTGGGCGCGCGACACGCCGAAATGAAATCCCAGGAAACTACTGCCACTGGCGCTACTCGTTTGACTTATATTCTGCCGACTAGGGCGCTGATTGGCTTGCGAAACATTTTATTGACCGCCACCAGAGGTACGGTGATTATGAACTCCCTGCCTCACGGATATCAGCCACTTGGCGGAAAATTGCCAAAAACCCGTAGTGGAGTTTTAATTGCATTTGAAGCTGGTACAACAACACCTTACGCATTGCAAGCAGCCGAGGCTCGCGGTGAATTACTGGTCGGACCAGGGACAGAAGTTTACGCCGGAATGATTGTCGGGATTTACAATCGCCAAGAAGATATCGAAATCAACGTCTGCAAAGCCAAGCATTTGACTAACATGCGCTCCAAATCGTCGGATGGAACTGTGCAATTGACGCCATTTACACAGTTTAGCTTGGAGCAATGTATCGACTTTATCGAAGATGACGAGCTTTTGGAAGTCACACCAAAATCGCTACGACTTCGCAAGCGATATCTGGACGCAAACGAACGAAAACGCGCTGCGAAACAGTAGCTACCGTCAATCACAAAAATAACCGCCCCGTAATGGAGCGGCTATTTTTATACACAGAAACGAATTAGTTCACGAGGGTTTCTTTGACTCGGCGGGAAGCAAAGAAGTACAAGATTACCAATCCTTCTACTATTAGCATTGTAATGATTGCAGTAATAAATGCTGGAGCGTCTACCCCTGACCTTCCGGATGCATATATAACTACCGCATTTGCAACATTGCCCAATCCAGTCGTGGCAATCGTAGCGACAGCTAGCCATTTACCAAGACGCTTCTGCATGGTTATGAATACAACCGCGCAAATAGACAAGACTACTAATATTGGTGAAAATATCAAAGAAATGACGTTCTCTGGCTGGCTAAGATTCATTATAGCTCGGAAAAACACTGCTGTATTGACAAGGCTACCGATAACGAAGCAAACCACAAAGAACATTAACCAACCCTTAACACCCTTTAGCGACTCTGCCATAACAACATATTGCACTGGCGCTGCTTGCGGCTGAGCAAAATATTGCTGACTAACCGGTTGCTGTTCATACGGCGTATTCTGTGGTTGTGGCGCAGGACCATATTGTGCGTTTGGGTCAGGCTGTGGCGCGTACTGCGGCTGCTGAGATTCTTGTTTTGGCATATTAACTTCTCCTTTTAAGAATATTGATGTCGTAATTATAACATATTTTGAATTTCTTCTGGTAGAAATCCTTTGTCGTGCTTAAAGCCAGCCTGCCATTTATAGTCCTTGTTATAGCCCAAATCTTTCATCAATTTAGTCGGAGCATTTCGAACGTGCAACGGCACAGGAGAATTCGGATATTTGCGCGCCAGTTCAAAAGCGCCGTGCATTAAATCGGTAATTTCACGCGACTTCTGACTGCGAGCCAACGCAATAGCGCAATGGAATAAATTATATTTCGCCTCCGGAAGACCAACGCGCTCGACAGCCTCAAACGTTGCAATTGCCAGACTCAGCGCGCCATTACCCGCCAGTCCAATATCTTCCGACGCAAAAATCACCATCCGCCGAGCAATAAACTTCGGATCCTCGCCTGCATCAATCATTCGCGCCAAATAATACGTCGCAGCCGTCGCATCACTGCCTCTTAGCGACTTGATGAAAGCAGAAATCACGTCGTAATGCGAATCACCTTTTTTATCATAGCCCGGAAGTCGCCTCTGTGCCGCCGCCTTAACCACCTCTGGCGTTACTTTTTCATTAAAACTTAGCGCCAATTCCAAATTGCCCAGCGCCACCCTTGCATCGCCATCCGACAATTCCGCCAAATAATCCAGCGCTTTGGGTGAAACTTGCTTGGACTTTTTCAGAACTTTCAGAGCCCTTTTTAATACGGATATGATCTCGTCTTTTGTCAATCGCTGAAGAACCAGAACTCGAGAACGCGATAGTAACGGCGTGATGACTTCAAAGCTCGGATTCTCGGTCGTCGCACCGATTAACGTGATCAGTCCGCTCTCAACGTGCGGCAAAAATGCATCTTGCTGTGCCTTGTTGAAACGATGGATTTCGTCAACGAATAGAATTGTCCTGAGTCCTAAATTCCAATTTTGGCGGGCGTATTCAATTACTTGCTCAACGTCTTTTTTTCCGCTTGTAACTGCCGATAGCTCAATAAATTCCGCCTTCACCTCACGTGCGATAATCCGCGCCAACGTCGTCTTTCCGGTCCCCGGTGGACCCCACAATATCAAACTGACCGGCTCGCCATTCTTAACAATTCTCCTAAGTAGCTCACCCTCACCAAGCAAATGACTCTGCCCTATCACCTCGTCCAGCGTCTGCGGTCTCATCTGTTCAGCCAGTGGCTGCCTGTTATCACTCATGCTCCCATTATATCGCGAAATCCATAAAGCCAAAAAGCGTTCACCGTTTACACTTTCCTCACACAAAATGTTACAATGGATCTATATAAATAGGAGGAAAAATGGAAGCATTTGTAGTAATAATCTTGTCGTTTATCGGGCTTTATGTATTAAGCGGCATTAAAATCGTTAATCAATATCAACGCGGCGTGGTTTTAACGCTCGGCCGATTTACCGGCGTTCGTGAGCCAGGATTAAGAGTCGTTATTCCGGGCTTACAAACAATGATGTTGGTCGATATTCGTTCAACCCCAATTGACGTTCCAAAGCAAGAAGTCATCACAAAAGACAACGTTACGGTTGGCGTTGACGCGGTAGTTTATTTCCGAGTTATCAACGCGCCAAAAGCCGTGCTGGAAACCACGAACTATATTTACGCAACTAGCCAATTCGCTCAAGCGGCGCTACGTGACGTTACTGGAAATGTCGATATGGACGATTTGCTTGCCAAGCGTGAAGAGATTTCCCAGCAGATCAAGGAAATTGTTGACGCCGAAACCGACAAATGGGGCATTGACGTCGAGAACGTTAAGATTCAGAATATCGAACTTCCTGGCGATATGAAGCGTGCCATGGCCAAACAAGCCGAGGCAGAACGCGAACGTCGTGCGAACATCATCAACGCTGACGGTGAAAAAGCCGCAGCCGAAACATTAGCCCAAGCTGCAGAAATCCTAGCAAAAACTCAAGGCGCCATCAATCTGCGAACATTGAACACCTTAGAGCGAATCTCCACGGAGCCAAGCCAAAAGACGATGATGTTATTCCCTATCGAGCTAATTGACGCGATCCGCGGTGACAAAAAATAAAACAATTACTAATAAAATAAGCACTCTGTAATTTTACAGAGTGCTTTATAATTTCTGGTGCGGATGGGGAGAGTCGAACTCCCATCTCAACCTTGGGAAGGTCACATAATAGCCGCTATACGACACCCGCGCTCGATAAAATTATAACACCCTTGTCAGATGGCGACAACTTTAGTACAATTAAATAGCAAGTTTGTGGCTCTTTAGCTCAGTTGGTAGAGCAGAGGCCTGAAGAGCCTTGTGTCCCCAGTTCAAGTCTGGGAGGAGCCACCAAATATTGCATTTCATTCTCGATTTTGCTACAATAAATCGTGAACAACATGCGGGTATAGCTCAGTTGTTAGAGCGCTTCCTTGCCATGGAAGAGGCCAGGAGTTAGAGTCTCCTTACCCGCACCAATTAGAGATCTAGCCATCCGAACGGGTGGTTTTTTCATATTTATAACATTATTTATTGCCAACCTCTAACACATGAGTAAAGTATTGATAATCATTTTGAAATTTTCTAAACTACGCCATTCAATGCATTCAGTCCTTAGATAATTAATTGCATTTGACATAATACCCCCAGGGGGTATATGATTGTTTCATGGATACAGCAGACATCAAACGACGAGCCCTGCATCGCACAAAGATCATATTAGGACAAATGCGCGGACTCGAGGAACAAATTACCAACGACGCATATTGTATGGATGTTTTAACCCAAAGTCTAGCAATACAAAAGTCATTAGCGTCACTTAACAAACTTATTCTGGAGCGACATCTCCGCACGCACATTGCTGATAAAATGGCGTCCGGCGATGAGTCTCAACAAAGTAAAGCGATAGAAGAATTGCTCAATCTATATGAATTAAATAATATAAGGACAAAATAATGAATCACGAATCTCATAATCATTGCAATACAAAAAATTCAATCAAACGCATGGCACTAGCGGCAAGTTTACACTGCCTGGCGGGATGTATGATTGGCGAGATGATTGGCGTTACCGTAGGCACGCACGCTGGATTTGCGCCACATACTACGGTCATTCTAGCGTCGGTCTTAGCTTTCATCTCCGGCTACACCGCGTCAATCATACCATTAGTACGCGCCAAATTATCGCTCATAAAATCCTTAAAGTTAGTTTTCGCTGCAGATACATTATCCATATTATCAATGACTGTCGTAGACAACATAATCATGTTAATCATTCCGGGTGCTATGGATAAGAACTTAGCTCATCCGATTTATTGGGCAAGCCGAATAATCTGTATGCTAGCCGCGTTTGCTGTATCATATCCCGTCAATCTATATTTATTACGTCGAGGTAAAGGTCACGCATTGACTCATCATTATCATCACATGTAATTTATTTGCTTTGATTTTCCCTATCATCTCGCTTATACTTAGACCATGAAAACCTGGCAAGATATCGCTTCTCTTTATCAAATTTATCCTCGCAGTTTTCTGGATACGAATGGTGATGGAACTGGCGATTTGAACGGTATTACCGAGAAGCTGGATTATTTATCATGGCTGAACATCGATTCGATTTGGATTTCCCCATTCTTCGTATCGCCGCTGACTGACTTTGGTTATGATATCGCAAATTATCGAGCTATTGATTCGACTTTTGGTCAAATGGAAGATTTCCAAGCGCTACTTAAAAAGGCTCACGATCTCAATATTAAAGTTATGATCGACCTCGTTCCCTGCCACACTTCAGATCAACATCCGTGGTTTCAAGAATCCAGATCTTCACGCGACAACCCCAAGCGAGATTACTATATTTGGCGCGACGGAAAAGATAATAGCGAGCCTAACAATTGGCGAAGTTTGTCTGGCGGCAGTTCGTGGGAATTTGACGAGCACACTGGGCAATTTTACCTGCATTCGTTCCTAAAAACACAGCCAGATTTGAATTGGGATAATCCCGCCGCGCGCACCGAAATGAAAAATATAGTGCGATTTTGGTTTAATGTGGGCGTCGATGGAATGCGTGTCGATGCAATTTGGGGAATCTCCAAAGATCCTGACTTAAAAGACGACTCGCTCAATCCCGATTTTTACGGCAATTCAAACGATTACGGAGCGTTTATTCATGATAATTGCAAAATGGGACCGCATTTCAAGGATTACCTTCGCGAGTTGGCGTCAGTTTGCGACGAATATGATGATAAACAGATGGTTTTTGAGTTTTATCCAGACGACAAGCTGGGTGATATTTATCAACAATACAATCAAATTTTGACGGTACATCCGAAGGCCTCAGCGTTTTTCATGGAGTATCGCGATAATGAATGGCACGCAAAAAACATCGAAAAAAAGATTAAGGGCTATCTACAGGTAGCGAATTCAGCTACGCCATTTTTCTGTATCGGAAATCACGATCAGCCGCGAGTTGCTTCCAGATTAGGCGAAGAACGTGCCCGCGCCCTCAGCTTCTTAAACCTTCTCACACCAGGAATTAGCGTAGTGTATT
>CAUUDX010000015.1:0-14247 GCA_963544125.1 uncultured Candidatus Saccharibacteria bacterium
CTGGTTACGTTGTGGCAGAAGTGGCACGCGAGCTTGGTATTTTGGTAGTTGGCGTGGCAACTCGACCGTTTAGCTTTGAGGGTGAAAAACGCCGAGTTAACGCGGATTGGGCAATTTCTCACTTGGGTCGTGAAGTTGATACTTTGATTACAATTCCAAATGACAGATTGCTGCAGACTATTGACCGTCGAACTCCTCTGTTGGAAACGTTTAAGATTGCTGATGATGTCTTAAGACAGGGTGTTCAGGGCATTTCTGAGTTGATTACTGAGCATGGTTTAATTAACCTTGACTTTGCCGATGTTAAGGCGATTATGAGTAATGCCGGTTCAGCATTGATGGGAATTGGGCGAGCAAGTGGTGATGATCGAGCGGTTCAGGCGGCGCAACAAGCTATTGAGAGTCCGTTAATTGAAGTCTCAATTGATGGCGCCAAGGGTGTTCTGTTCAATGTAACTGGCGGCTACGACATGAGTATGGCAGAAATTCAGGAAGCCGCAGAAATTATTACTAGCGCCGTTAGTCCGAACGCCAACATTATTTTTGGCGCGACTTTGAAGCCAGAAATGGAAGACGAGTTGGTCATTACGGTGATTGCGACAGGGTTTGATAGCGATACATTTCGCCAGCAGGAAGTTAGTCTGACTGTAGGCGACGATACAAAACCTGCCGAAACAGAAGTTGATGACGAAATGGTTAAAAATATTGACCTAGAGTTGGATAAGGAAGAATCTGCCGAAAGTTTTACGGCCGAGCCAGAGACTAATATTTGGGAAAGCCCAACCGTTGAAGCTGACGATGACGAGGATGATACGCCAGCATTCCTGAGGCGACGGAAGAAGAATAAGGAGTAGATAAAATGGTGTTTAATATCGGCAATAGTCGCGTTATTGAATCACGCGAAGTTTCTGACGGTGCCGCAATTCGACGTCGCAGGGAAACTCCAGATGGCAAGCGATTTACCACATATGAGCGAGTTGAAAAACCGAATCTAGCGGTGATAAAGAAAAATGGCGATCGCGAGCTGTTTGACCGAGTGAAATTGGCGAATTCGACGCGCCGCTCTGTCGGAAAATTCTTTAAGTCTGACGAGGAAGTCGATAATATCATTACGGCGGTTGAAGATTCTTTGTATGCGCTGGGCGAATCGGAAGTTACGTCAAAACAGATTGGCGATCAAGTCTTGGACGAGCTAGAAAAACGCAACGAAGTGGCGTATGTTCGTTTCGCTAGTGTTTTTTATGAGTTTAAGACGCTGGATGATTTTGTAGAGATTTTAGCAAAGCGACGCAGTAAGGGCGAGCGGGAATTGTAATGCGAGTAGTTGTGATTTATCGTTCGGAAAGTGATTATGCGCGCCAAGTCTCAGACTTTTTGCGCGATTTTAGTCGACAAACTGGTCAGGTTTTAGAGGAAATGAGTCCTGATTCTATAGAAGGTAATAATTTTTGCGAAGTTTATGATATTGTAGAATACCCAACGATTATTGCGCTGAGCGACAGTGGTCAATTGCAAAACCTTTGGCGCGGATTGCCACTACCAACAATTAGCGAAGTGAGTTTTTATGTTTAATAAAGTTCGAAATTGGTTATTTCACGAAGACTTGAAAAAACAAAATTTAGCGGCATTTGTAATGCTTCTCGGTAGTGGATTAGGGCTATTGGCATCATTCGTATTATCTATTGAAGCCTTAGAATTAGCCAAAAACTCTCATGCAGTATTAAGTTGCGATCTTAGCTCGGCTCTGAGCTGTTCGGCAGTGGCGAATCACTGGTCGGCGGCTATTTTGGGGTTTCCGAATAGCTTTATTGGTGTGATGACTTTGCCTGTTATGGTAACAATCGCAGTGGCGTTATTGGCAGGAGCGAAGTTTCCAAAGTGGTTTATGCAGGCGGCACAGGCTGGTGCTTTCATCGGAATGATATTCGCTATTTGGATGTTTTATATGAGCTACGTTGAAATTGGTGTGCTTTGTCCGTGGTGTTTGACCTTAGACCTTGGAATGCTGATGATTATGTTTGGGTTGACGCGTTACAATGTTCTGCAGAAAAATATCTCTTGTCGATATATGCAGAAGATTGTCGGTGGCGGATATGATGTGCTTGTTGTGGCATCGCTGGTTGTCGCGGTAATTGTCGCGATAATCGCCAAATTCGGCAGTCAGTTATTCTAATAGCGGTTGCTTTATTTAAAGTGCTTATGGTGTATTTATGTTCGATTTATACCACCACAATGAAACATAATAGATCGCTATCAATAATAAAAGACCATAAAGCCAAGAGATTTTTTGCCCTTGGCAGTTTTATTGTCGTTAGCGCGGCTTTAGGGTTTATGTTTTTGAATTCTCAGCAAAGTCGTGCAACTATTCCTAGTGGTAGTAAACAGATTCAAATTGGCCAGTCTTCTTATCGACTATATGAATCATCCAACAGCATAAACCCAGGAAATCCGTTAGCAAATGCTAACGTTGAGTTTATAAAAAAGTGATAGAATAGATGTATGAAGAAAAGTTCTTTGATTAGAGCGTTTTTGAGCATTGTGGTCATAGCGCTCGGCGGGGTTTTGTTATTAAAAAAATCTCGAGATTGTTAACTTTAGCTGGGATATTTTCTGGGGCACGGTTTGGGCTGCAGGATTTGTATTGTCTGGACTAGTGAATATATTCAATTATCGAAATAGAACGGCGTGGATTTGGGGATTATTGCTGGTCGCGATTGGCGTTCTAATTGGCTTAAATTCTTACGGAATAGTGGATGTTAGCATCTGGAAGGTCTTTTGGCCTGTAGTTTTGATTGCTGCTGGTTTGACGATGATGCTTAACACCAATCCTAAAAGAGTTAAGTGTTCTAAAAAGTTGAACAAAGATGGCGCTGGTAATGAGAAAGTTGCTTGTTTTTGGGGCGAAGAAGATGCCGTAAAGGGAGATTATACTGGCGGTTCGTTGGTTGCAATATTTGGCGGCGTGGATTTGGATTTACGTCAGGCAAAGATTAAAGACGGTTCTGTAATTGAAATTTTTACATTTTGCGGTGGCATTAATATTACTTTGCCGGACGATGTGATTATTAATAACGAAGTGAACGGATTTTTAGGTGGAACTGATGACAAAACTCTGCCTAAAGATTCTGCCAAAAAGACTCTATATCTAAAGGGTGAGTGCATTTTAGGCGGCTTGGAAATTAAATAAAATTCTTGGGATTTTGATGAAAACGCGCTACAATAATGGTAGGGCGTTTTCGCGTATGTTGGATTAGCGTGAAATGAGCGGTTATCAGCCGTAAAGCCTGCAGGAAGAAATCGATATAAAGTCGAGATTAGAACCTGCCGTGAGCTTGCGTAAATAGCAAATAAAGAGCTAAAAGAATCACTTCTTTTGGAATCGAGATGGTACCGTCCGCATAAAACACCTAAGCGGATTCTCGAAGTCAGAAGAGGTGATTTTTAATTTATGAAAGGAGTGCGATGAAAGGTATTGTCTATATTATGAATACTGCAGTCTCTGGGCTGATTAAAATCGGTAAAACTGGGTTACAAAACTACAACGAGAGAATGCGACACCTTGAGCGTAATGGATATTATAATGTTTCTGGATTGAAGCGATTTTTTGCCATCGAACTCAACGATTACGATGATAAAGAGGCGCTGCTACATGAGATTTTTAGCAAGCACCGAGTTGATGATAGTGAGTTGTTTGCTTTAGACAGTGAGCTCGTTAAACAGTTACTGCTGGCATTTGATGGCAAGGTAGTATATCCAAAACGTATTGATAAGGAGCGTGAATTTGATGAAGTGACGCAGTCACGAAAACAAGGCGCGCTTTTTAGTTTCTATCGAAAAGGGCTAAAGAATGGTGATGTAATTACTTTTGCGCAAGATAAAAAGATTAATGCAACTGTTGCTAGCGAGAGAGGTTGAATATGACGGTGAAGTCTATAAATTGTCGCCGTTAACCCGTGAGATTTTCCAGAAAAAAGGTAAGTGTAGTGCTAGCGGTGCATATCAGGGCGCAGTGTATTGGATGTTTAATGGTAAAAAGTTAAAAGATCTAGAAGATAGATAAACTATATAAAGCGAAAGGAAATAAGTAATGAAATTCAAACATGGAACACGTCGTCGAGCTGCAGAATATGAGAAAGATTGGGTGCAGCGATGGAAAGAGGATGATACATTTAATAAGTCGGTCGCGCAACGTCCCGCTGATAATTCTTGGGTTTTTTATGACGGCCCTCCATTTTTAACAGGGACGCCGCACCACGGACATTTACTCGTCAGTACGGTAAAGGACACGATGGGGCGATTCCATACAATGAAAGGTCAGCGAGTTGAGCGCCGTTGGGGTTGGGATTGTCATGGATTGCCAGCTGAGGTTTATGTTGAAAAAACTCTAGGCATTTCTAACAAAAAAGAGATTGGCACGAAGATTAGTGTTTCGGATTACGTGAAGGAGTGCCGAGCAGCTATGGTTCGAACTGGCACCGAGTGGGAAGATACGATTGAGCGAATTGGTCGTTGGGTTGAATTTAAGGGCGCTTATAAAACCATGGATAATAATTACATGGAATCTGTTTGGTGGGCGTTTAAGAAGCTTTATGAAGACGGCAAGATCTACGAAGGCGAGAAGATTTTAATTTATTGCACAAAGGACGCAACACCGATTTCCAAGAGCGAAGTGGCTATGGAAAATAGCTATCAGATGGATACTGATCCGAGCTTGTTCGTTTACTTTAAGCTGGAAGATGAAGATGAGTATTTGCTTGCATGGACGACGACGCCGTGGACTTTGCCGGCAAATATGGTTTTGGCGGTAAATCAGGACGTCGATTATTCTTTGGTGGCGTATGGCGATAAGAAGTTTTACGTTGCAAGCGACCGTGTTGAGAAAGTTATGACGGATGAAAAGCACCAGCCGCTTGAATATTCGATTATTAAGACAATTAAAGGCTCTGAATTGGTAGGTAAGCGATTTGAACCGTTGTTTGAAAACCGTGGCCCAGCTGCGCATAAGATTCTTCACGCTGATTTTGTGACGACTGAGGATGGTACGGGAATTGTTCATATTGCGCCAGCTTACGGTGAGGATGACTATGAATTGTGCCGAAAAAATGACGTTCCAGTACTATCGTTGGTTGACGGTGATGGAAATTACACAGAAGGCAGGTGGCTGGGTCGCAACATCTGGGAAGTAAATAAAGAGATAGCGAAGACTTTGCTGGAAGAGGGTCGGGCGCTGAAAATTGAATATATTCGCCACGAATATCCACATTGTCACCGATGCGGCACAAAATTGATGTACCGAGCTCATCCAAGCTGGTTTATGGATATTCAGAGTCAGAAGAAGGAGATGTTAGAGGCGAATGAGCAGACCAGCTGGACGCCGGATAATCTAAGAACTGGGCGATTTCACAACATTATCGAGCAGGCGCCGGACTGGAATTTGAGTCGTGATCGTTACTGGGCGACACCAATTCCTGTATGGAAGGGCGTTAAAAATGACGGCACAGAAGTGGTGAAGGTGATTGGTAGCTTTGCGGAATTTGAAGAAGTTACGGGTCGCAAGTTGGATGATTATCACTTGCCGCAAGTTATGGATGTTACGTTCGAATGTGACGGCGCAGAAATGCATCACATTGGCAAGGTCTTGGACTGTTGGTTTGAATCTGGCTCGATGCCGTTTGCTCAGTTCCATTATCCATTCGAGAACAAAGAAAAATTTGAAGCAAGTTTTCCTGCCGATTTCATCATTGAGGCGATTGACCAAACTCGTGGCTGGTTCTATAGTTTAACAGCGGTGAACGTGGCTTTATTTGGCAAATCTCCGTGGAAGAATTTGATTTGTACTGGATTTATCAATGCTGCCGATGGCAAAAAAATGAGCAAGAAACTGAAGAACTATACAGATCCAATGGAGCTTATGAATAAGACTTCGGCCGACAGTTTCCGATTCTTGATGCTCTCAAGTCCGCTAACAAATGGCGAAAACTTTGCTTTGGCGGATAAGGACGTGATGGACGTGGCACGTAAGCTCGGCATGATTTGGAATATGTATGATTTCTTTACGATGTATGCTGAAGTTGACGGCTGGGAGTTTGATGGCGACCTTTCAGATCCGCTTCGAGATTTAACAAATCCGTTGGATATTTGGATTGTGTCGAGGTTGCATCAATTGATAGCAGAGGTCGAGCGAGGTCTTAATAACTATAATCTACAGGACGCAACCAAGCCGATCTTGCCATTCCTAGACGACGCAAGCAACTGGTATGTTCGCCGTAGCCGCCGCCGCTTCTGGAAATCTGAAGATGACGGTGATAAAAATGACGCTTACCGCACGCTCCATTACGTTTTGGTGCGACTTAGCTACATGTTAGCGCCGTTTACACCGTTCTTAGCGGAAGAATTGTACCATAATTTGACGGGCGATAACGAATCGATCCATCTTAAAGATTGGTTGCCGGCGGGTGAAATAGACAATTCAATGCTTCGCGACATGAATGCGTTGCGTACTGCGGTCAATGACGGTTTGTCGAAGCGTGCATCAGAAGGAATTAAGGTGCGTCAGCCATTGTCGTCTGTGAAACTTATCAACACTATTTCTCAAGATACTTCGGATGAGGTTGCTAAATTCTTGGTTGATATTGCTAAAGATGAATTGAACGTGAAATCGGTTGAAATTGTTACAGACTCAGAATCTGAGTCGGCACAACCGAGCGTTGTTTACGATCTGACGATCACCCCTGAACTTAAGAGCGAAGGTTTAATGCGAGAAATCGTTCGTCATGTCCAAAGTGTTCGTAAGAAGGTTGGATTGCAAATAGACGACAGAATTGTGCTGAGTATTTCCAGTGATGATTCTGAAATTTCTCAGGCTGTCGATGCTTTCGCTGGCGTCATTAAAGCCGAGACTCTTGCTGTGGAATTGAATTTTGCAGTTGATGGGTCGGAAAAATATGATGCTAAAATTGAGGGTAAATTGGTGGAAATTTCCCTGAAGAAAGCTTAAATGACAGTAAATGAAATGAGAATATCTTCCTCCTAGGGGGGAGGATATTCTATTGACTTTTAATCGTACTTATGCTAATATATCATTGTTAATTGATAAAAATAAAAAAGTTATGCAAAATTTATTCAACAAATTATTTGGTAGTAAAGTAGGGTTTTCGCCAATCGATCCGCTGGCGGATGGGCTTGCCGAAGAAATTATTAAAGAACAGCGGGAATCGCAGGCAATTCGGCTGGATGCTGACGAAATAGAAGACATTCGTAAGTTTTGGTCTCGTGCGGATGGCGACTTTGACAGATAATAGTGTATAATTAGCCCATGCTAATTGAGTCTTTGATGTTTTTTGCTCGAGCCGGCGGAGGTGGGTCGGGTTCTTCTGATGGATATATAATGTTAATGATTCCCGCAGTTATATCAGGGGGTGTGGCGGGTTTCGTGAAACGGAAAACCAGATCAAAAATAATAGGTTTTTTAGTGGGTGTTGTCGTTGGCTTAGTTTTTAGTTTGCTATATTTGGTCGATTTGATGTGGTTTATGTGCGCTGTTATCTCTAGTTTCGTTGGTGCTGTAGTCGCTGTATTTATTGACAAGTTGCAAGTATTTCGTCGGACTAGTGAAGAAGCTGTGGTAACGGTACGACAGGCGTCAACTACCGATTCGGTGTGGCAGCCAGATAATATTACTAATTACGCCAAGCAAGTTTTTGAGAGGTTTCAGTACGACTGGAGCAATTTGGACTATGAATCAATCCGTAAATATACAACACAGAGTTACTCTAGTCACATAGGTCTGATAATGCAGGCTTTGCGCCAAATGGGCCGCAAAAATACCATAGATAATATAAGAATAAACGAAGCGATTTTTACTGACGCGCATGACGACGTCAATAATCAGGACGATCGGGTGAGTGTGACATTTCTAGCGGAGGCTGACGATAAGTTAATAGATGTAACTACGGGCAAAAACATACTTCGCAAGGAGGAAGAGTTTGCGGAGAAGTGGAATTTTGTTCGTGAAGGTAACGAATGGAAGCTGGATGGTATAAATCAGCCGACCGAGGATGTTAATACGTTAGTTGGCTCGCTGAATAAGTTTGCTAAGGATAATGGCATGTATTTTAGTCTGGACTGGGGTAAGTTGCTCCTTCCGAGAAGCGGTAAGCTATTCTTGCCGCGTTATTTTAACTCGGCTGATGTTAATAATCACGTTATTGGTATTTGGGGCGACGGAATTCTTGTTCAGCTTTATACTTGCGTACTTAAAAATGGTAATGGTCTTACGGACGAGGGCAAAACTAAAGATGAAATCAATTATCTTATCGGACAGATTATGTTACCCAAATCTTACGGAGGAATCCTGATTGACAGGGATGATAATAGCATTTTTCAGAAGCGTGTAGTGTCGCCAATTGGCTATAGAAAAGTTGAAATGGAGTGGGGCGATTTTAACAAGCGTTACACTGTTTACGCCACAAATGAAGATCAGGCTACGAGTTTTGAGCTCTTAAGCCCGAGCTTTATGGCGTGGCTGTACGACCAAGATATAAAGGTTAATATTGAAGTAGTGGACAATATAGTTATTTTATATACCAGGGTTTCTTCTAGTAAAGAACGTTACGCAGAAATGTTGGAGATTTTAAAAAGGGCTCATAAAGAGCTGAAAATGTAGGAGGTTCCATGATTACTAAAGCTATTATTCCAGTTGCGGGTTGGGGAACGCGAATGTTGCCGATTACTAAATCTATTGAAAAATGTATGCTGCCGGTCGGTACAAGGCCAGTGATTGACTATATTGTGCAAGATGTTGTGCGCGCTGGCATTAAGGATATTTACTTCGTAGTTGGCGAGCAGAGTACTCAAGTGCAAAGTTATTATCGATCGAATATTCAATTAAACGATTATCTGCGCCGTGCGGGTAAAGAAGATAAACTTCCTCTGGTGGCGCCACTTCGCGACGTCCGAATACATTTTTTAACCCAACCGGGAACTGGCGGTTATGGCACAAGCATTCCAGTTGGGCTGGCGAGTGAATTTATCGAACAGGGCGAGTCGGCTTTCGTAATTATGGGCGATCAATTCTTTTGGCGTGGTGACGGCGGTTCAAACGCGGCAGATTTGGCGGAGCTAGTGGAATCACGTGGACTGTCGGCCGGGCTATTGGGAAATCCTGTTGAAGAGGAATTTATTCCACAAACTGGCATTATTGAAACTGATGATCAGGGTAATTTTGTGCGAATAATTGAAAAGCCGAAGCTGGAAGAAGCTCCAAGCAATCTCAGCAATTCAAGCTTTTACGTACTAAACAAAGAGATTTTTGAGTTGGCGCGAACCTTGCCAGCAAACCCTAAGAGAGGCGAGTTTGAGTTAACGGACGCGATTAATGCGTACATCGATGGCGGCGGCGTGATTGCTGTTGGTGAGGCTAAGGGTGAATATATGGAATGTGGCTCACCGAGTGGTTGGTTGAAGGCGAATAACACTATGGCAAAGAACACTACTTGCTAACTTGATTATATCGCTATTTTGTGCTATTGTATAGCCTATACATGGAAAAACATCCAAAACAAACAACTATGAATGGAGTCGAAATTAAGAATCCTGGCGAAGTGTTGTCTGCGGAGGGTCTTAAGAATCTTGTGGCTGAGGTTGGTATTGACGGTTCTACGCCAAAAGAGCGAGCAGATCAATTTAAGAATATCAGTCTTGAGGACTTTGCCGGACTTATTGATAATATTAATAGGGGAGTCCAAGGTTCCGCTGATTCATTGATTTTAGAAGATGGCGTTATGAAAATAGGTGACAAAGAAACTATACCTGTTGAGTATCGCTACGAGGTGATGAGCGAATTGATGAGGTTGATAAAAGAATCTCCCGATGATGTTAATCCGGAGCGGCTTGGTGATGTGGCCGCACTTGGTATTGCGCTACTTCATCCGTTTCGGGACGGCAATGGTAGGACGGCTCGAATTGTAGGCTCCATATTCCACGATGAATATGATGATGATTGGAAAAATAATTACAGTGTCGTTTCTGAATCTCGAGATGTCGCAAGAAAGCGGGGCGGTTTTATGATTAATGGCTATATTCCATATCTACCCGAAGGTAAATCCCAGTCAAATCCAGAAGATGTTATTTCATATTTAGAAAGCTTGTTGTCATCTGATCATAAAGACGACAGGTTATATACTGGACCTTTTGGTCAGGCTCCGCTTCATAAGTAATTGCTCTGACGTGTACTTGATTTTATCGCTAGTTTTTGATAGAATTATTAGAGTTAATTCATAATAATTAAGGAACGAAATGAAAGCAGTCGTAAAAATCTCTGGCAAACAATATCTTGTCAGTGAAAAAGAGTCCCTCTTGGTGGATCTCCTCCCTGAAGGCACAAAAGAACTCACTCTCGACGCACTTTTAGTGATTGATGGTGATAAAATCAAAGTTGGTACGCCAACCGTAAAAGGCTCTAGCGTTAAAGCTAAGGTTGTAGAAGCCGAAGTTAAGGGTGATAAGCTTCGCGTTATCCGCTACAAGAGCAAGAAACGTGTACATAAAGAAACTGGTCATCGCCAGAAGTATACAAAGATTGAAATTACGTCAATCAAATAGTCTAAGAGCCGCTTTCGTAAAGGAAGCGGTTTTTTGATGTCTGTTATTTATGTTCTGCTCATGCTATAATTAAGGCAGGTAAAAAGGGGAACGAATGACAAAAATCATTGCGGTGACAAATCAAAAAGGTGGCGTCGGTAAAACAACGACTTCAATTAACGTAGCGTATTTTTTGGCAAAAGCTGGTAAGAAAACATTGTTGGTGGATTTTGATCCGCAGGGCAATGCTACTAGTGGACTTGGGATAGATAAGCAGAATTTGGGCGCAACAATATCAGAGGTGATTATGCGACAAATTGACCTGGCGAATATTATATTGCCGACGGAATATAAAAACTTGTCAATTGCTCCAGCTACACCTCATTTGGCGAATACGGAAGTAGAATTGGCGCAGGCGCAGGGAAGGTTTGTTCGTTTGCGGGAGGCTCTGCAAAAGGCGACAGATTACGATTATATTATTATTGATAGTCCGCCGAGTTTGAGTCTGTTGACGGTTAATGGTATGATTGCCGCTAATTACGTATTACTTCCAGTTCAGGCAGAGTTTTATGCTCTTGAAGGATTGGGGCAGCTTTTGGAAAGTATGAAATTGATAAAGAAAGGGCTTAATCCGCCTCTGGAATTGTTGGGCGTTTTATTGACGATGATGGATTCCAGGACTACACTATCTGGGCAAGTCCATGCTGAGGTTAAAAAATATTTCCCAGATAAGATTTTTAAGAATAGTATTCCGCGAAATATTCGTTTAGCTGAGGCTCCTAGTCATGGCGCGCCAGTTGGGGTGTATGATCGTTTTTCAAAAGGTTCTCGGGCTTATAAGGCGCTAACGAAAGAAATTATAGAGAGGGTGGAGCGATGAAAAAAGGTTTAGGTAGAGGTTTTGGGTCGTTAATTCCAACCAATTTGATCGATGAAACGTTCGATCCGACCGCTCAGCAGGATGTGAAAGTTTCTCATTTGAGAGATATTGATATTAATCAAGTCGTCCCAGATCCAGATCAGCCGCGTCGCTTTTTTGATGAAAATGCTTTGAATGAATTGACGGAGTCGGTGCGTGAACATGGTGTGGTTCAGCCAATTGTTGTGACTCCAAAGGGTGATAAATATCTGATCGTGGCAGGCGAGCGACGTTGGCGTGCGGCGAATAGGGCGAATTTAACAGAGGTGCCGTGTATCGTCAGAAGTATGAGCGACCAGAATCGCCTGGAGATTTCTTTGATTGAAAACTTGCAACGACATGATTTGAATGCGCTTGAAACTGCGACTGCTTATCAGAAATTGCGCGACCAATTCAATATGACACTGGAAGAGATCGGCAAGCGTCTGGGCGGCAAATCTATAAGCGCGGTCAGTAATACGTTGAGGCTGTTGAAGCTACCGAAGTCTGTGCAGCAGGCGTTGTTTGAGGGGAAGCTTAATGAGGGGCAAGCTAGGCCGTTAATTGGTTTACCTGATGATGCCGCGGAAGATATTATGGAGCGAGCTGTTCGCGAGGAGTGGTCCGCGCGTCGAATTGAACAAGTGGTGACTTTATGGAAGCAGGCGAAGGATAACCCTATTGAGAATAAACGACGTCCAGCAGATATGCCGCATGCAGACGCCATCGAGAGTCTTTCTAAAAGGTTAGGTACGGGAGTAAAGATTCGGACGAATGGTCGTGGCGCTGGTCAAATCAGTATCAAGTTTAAGGATAATCTTGAATTTGAGCGAATAAGAGAATTGCTAGAAAAATAATTTTTATTAGAACGAGCGAATTTTATTGAATGGGAATATTCGTAGGCTAACTGGTCCGACGATGTCATATAAGGGAATTGGTCCCATACAGTTTCGAGAGTCGCAAGAATAGCTTCCTTGGCGATGGTCGCCCATAACGAATATCGTGCCTTCTGGTACGGTCGTATCTACGTCTCCGGAAGTGGGTTGTCCTGGTTCATTTTTATTAACTGAAGTATCAGGGTTGAATCCGTCGGGATTTTCTGTGTTGTAAACGGTTACGGTGCCGTTTTTTACAGTAACTCGTTCGCCGGCAAAGGCAATGACTCGCTTGACGATATACTCATCTTTACCCGTCGAGGAATTGAAATTAGGATTCTTAAATACAATTATTTGCCCACGATTTGGAATATAATTTTTATTCTGCAATTTTGAACCAGTGACGGGCAATCGATTGACGATCAGACGATCACCAGTGTACATCGTTGTTTCCATACTGGCGCCTTCAACATTGAAAGTTTGAAATACAAATGTGTTCAATAAAAGTGTACCAATCACCACGCCAACAACGAAAATGACCATTCCCAGGCCATCTTGTAATTTCGGATGACGATCCATAAAAGTAGCGTCCATTGTTTCAATTATAAGCGTTTTGTGTGTTATAATCAATAGATATGAAACCACGCAAACAGTCGATGGACGGATTTGTCGCCAAGCGACCACAGCGAACTTCGTTGGGGGAAATTACTAGCAAAAAAACGACTACGCTCGGGCATCCTCGTAGTAACGAAGATAGTCCGCAGGTGTCGAATAATGCGACAAGAAATATTCAGCAACCAACTTCTGCTAATAAATTAAAGCAGAATATTAGCGAATCGTTGGCGGCGATTGATGAAAACACCAAGCCTTCCCATCGGCAGGAGCGCAAGCAAAAACGTAAGAAAAAGTTAATTACCAGGATTATTCTTGCAGTTATCGGAATTATTATTGCAATTGTGGCGGGCTGGCTGCTATTAAAATTATGGCAGACGATGAACTCGGTGTTCCATAACGGCGGAATCTTAGGACTATTTTCGCAGCAGAAGCTGAAAGAGGATGCTTATGGTCGAAGCAATGTGCTGATTTTAGGTACAACAGATGACGATCCGGACCATCCAGGTGCGACATTGACTGACTCGATGATGATTCTTAGCGTCAATCAGACAAAGAAGGATGCGTATATGTTTAGCATTCCGCGTGACTTGTATGTAAAATTTGGCATGGCATGTAATTCTGGCTACGCTGGTAAAATCAATGAATATTTTGGCTGCGTGAATAATGGCGATAGCGCGCAGGCGGAAGTCGAACGAATGGATAAAACGAAGAAATTCATCGGCGATATATTCGGTATGGATATTCAATACGTGGCGCATATTAATACTGCGGTGATTCGTGATGCTGTCAATGCGGTCGGCGGAGTTACTGTTGACGTACAGAGTCGTGATCCGCGGGGAATTCTTGATCCAAGTATGGACTGGATGTGCCGAGCGAAGGAGTTGAATTATCAGCAGCGTCGCGAACGATGTCCAACAGGTCACTATATGCAACTGACTAACGGCAAGCACGAAATGGACGGCGAAAAAGCGATGTGGTTCTCTCGAGCGCGTGGTTTGGTGGCGCCAACCTATGGATTGGAACAGTCTAACTTTGACCGAGAGAAGAATCAGCAGCTGGTATTAATGGCGTTAAAGGCTAAGGCTACTTCCACGGGTACTTTAACAGATTTTGGCAAGGTGACGTCATTAATGGATGCCATGGGTAAAAACTTGCGCACAAACATTGACACGAAAGAAATTCGCACAATTATGAATCTTGGCTCAGAGATAAAAGAATCTGATATTCATAGATTGAGTTTTGTGGATGAAAACAACGTACTTATGACTACTGGCACGG
>CAUUDX010000016.1:0-14128 GCA_963544125.1 uncultured Candidatus Saccharibacteria bacterium
TCGTCCAATGCAGCTCGTTCTTTGCTAATTCCGCGTGGCCACAATCGATCGACCAGTACACGATAACTATCGTCCGACGCGGTCGACTCATAAATCCGTTCAACTTTATACTTTGTCATAATTTCATATAACTACAAAGTGCTAATCAGGTCAATAAAACGCTCTTTTGAGCTAACATATTCGCCTAATTCTATACTCGTTACTGGCAATTTAACATTGTGTTTGTACAATAACTTTCGCACTTCATCTTGCTTGTCATACGGTACTTCTATATGTGAAATATTTGCAATATTTATCAGTTTACCGGCACGAACTTCGTATTGACGCATTGGCTTATCTAGTTTTATCTGTGAATCAATATTTTTCACACCAATTAATATCGGATAATTTCCAGATATGTCACTGCCTAAGCAAAAAACATCCCATACATTTCGCGCTTGGTTATTTACTTTTTTACCCCAAGTATTATCACCATTGCTATCGTGAGACAATGCTCGCCATGCTTTCCATCGACGCATCATTTTAAAACCGCTAGTTATGAATAGACGAGCGTAAAACATGCCATAATAATACGACACCCACATAAGCGCATCACCGTAACGATTTTCTTCTTTCCACCCAAGCCTATGCATATCAGCATACGATCGCGCGATCATTCTGCTCCGACACAGTGAAACCGAATACACAACACGTTGATTGCTCCCGCCAAATACTGCATACACATCACGTACTGGCTTAAGTCCGGCAGCATCACAAAAACTTTTCAAGACATCAGTTATACCGCGCTCACCATGCTGCCAGCGGCCGGTACCATGCCAAAACTGAGTGCCTTTCGTTATTTTTCGATATTCTTTTATTTCAGACTCTTTAAACTGGCGTATTGATTTTGGCTTGATTATGTATTTTCTGGCAAATTTGTCTAATATTTTTTCAGCCCATCGCAATCGCATTCTATGAGAAACCGCCAATAATAGATGATGCGGTAAATATTGCAATGATTTCTTTACGAATAGTCTTTGATATTTATCACCTTCAGTTTTAGCGCCTCGTCTTAGCGATTTTTGAGAATATCGGTGCGTACGCTTCTCGATGGCACTATTTTTAGCTAACTTACAAAACCGAGTATTAAGTATCTTCAAAATCTTTTTCATACTAGACTATAATATTCAATATACTAAGTTTAGTCTATTCTAGACACCGACGCTACGTAAATATTCCTCCAAAAAATCACTCCAGTCAGACGCATTCTTCTCGCGGAAGTAAGCGCGAAGAAAATCAACCATAATTTGATGACGATTTCCTGCTTCTATTCGCCCCGGCTCAGTTAACATCAAGCCTTTCAATTTCAGCAGCTTCTCAAAGAAGTGATTAATGAATCCGTCGGTATCATGCGTATTGCCATCAGTGTTATATTCGTGCGCCGCCAAATTGATATTCGGCCAGACTTTAGGGTCAAAAATCCGACTGCCGTGATGACAAGCATAAGTCAACGCCCGCTCAATGCCGACCGCACCAATAGCATCACACATATCAGCATCAGACGCCAATTTCCCCGCCAGCCGCTGCGGCTGCTTGCCGTTCAGCCGTTTGCTATAACCAATCGCCGCAATATTTTCTAGCACAGCTTGACTTAAATCATCAGCCACCTCTGCCTGCGCCATAATATCTACTGCGTTTGTCAATTTTTCCGCCTGCGTTTTACCGACTAATTTATAATCATCGACATCATGTAGCCAAGCCGTCAACAGCACTTCTTGCAGGTTCACTGATTCGCTACATTCATTAGCGAAACGCTCTGCCAACAACACTACTCGCTCGACATGATCGTCAGCATGCCCCGAAGTGTCGCCACCCAGCAACCGCCGAACTTTAGCCTTTACTATTTCAAGCTGGGAAATTTGTAGATCGTTCATACTCATATTATACATAAAACAGAGTCGCGTCACAACAACGATTCCCTAACTATAGATTGCAAAACCGGCACAACATCTATTTCAAACCACGTATTACGCTTACGCCAACCAATGTTAAGTGGCGACGGATGAACCAACGGAAAATAATCTGGTAAATATGCATCGAAATTAGATACGGTTGCCGTTAAGTTACGTTCAGCGCGATGATTCAAATAGTATTTCTGAGCATAAGACCCAACCAATATAATCAATCGCATATTCGGCATTTGAGCCAACAAACGCGGATGCCACTTTCTAGCAAAATCCAGGCGTGGCGGCAAATCCACAAGCCTCGTATATGGGCAGATGTTTATTCTCAATTATTTCTAAATTCTTTTAACATTTTATTTAAAACTAATGCATTTTCATATTCTTCAATTAACATCTTAGAGATTTTATTTCTGATCGCTTTCTTATGGCATAAAAATTCCTCCTGATCAGTTTTTCTTAACCATAATCAGGAGGTTTCTATACACAGAATTTTACACAGTCTCAAATATCTAGTACTTCTACTATCTCTTCTCTTTTTTCTTTCATTATAATTTTTTTGATTACTTCTTCATCTAAGTATTTCGAGAAATCATCCAATTCAGATGTTACTTCAAATATTATATTATGATTTTTATCACTTAAATCAAAACTCGAATCATATTTTGTTTTATCTGACCAATAATTCCAATTTATATCTGCCCTTTCATAATATACATAATTTCTTTTTGGAGTTACAAACACTCTTTTATTAATGAGTTTTTCTCCATCTTCTGCTTTAAACATTTCAGAATATAATTTTATTCCTTTGAATACTTTATAATCACTAATAGTATCATTTGAAACATTTAATATAATATCTTCATACTTCATAAAAACACCTTCTTATGTTAATCAATTTTACTATATTATCAACACTGATAAAGTAAATTAATTGTTACTTTTCTCAATAATATCAAATATATTCTCCATATTACAATTATGTCATAAAGAGTTAGTTAGTAAAGTGTATTCTTTAGGAAGATAATCCCTATTAAACCACCGGGCTTCCATTATTTCAAAGTTGCATTTTATGTCATAATCAGACGCGTGCGCCGCAAAAAACTCGAACTGAAAATTTGGCATATGATTCATGAGAATTAGCTTTTCCGAGATATCGCAGATTATGTATCTTTAATCCAATTTCTTCCAAGACTTCTCTAACGGCAGCCTGCTCATAACTCTCATTATATTTCACCCCGCCTCCTGGCAAAGCCCATTCTTGACGACTAAAGCGGCTTCTAACTAATAAAATCTTACCATCATCACGATAAACAATCACCCGTACGCGGTCCTTCTTCGGTGCAATCCTAAAAATTAGCGACATGACGCATGCAGTTCCACGAAAAACCGCCCGCGCGAATGAGCTAAACATCTCGCCAACTATCGATCCTTTGCGAGACATAATTAGTAGAAACTTTCTCCTTTGGCGACAGTTTATTCTGTGGTTACGCCGTCAAAATCTTCTTCGTTAGCCTCCGCTTCTTCGCGAGTCGCCCGAACGATTCCATCTTTGTGATGTGCTGGACTATAAATCGTGTAGAATTTAAGTGGCTCTTTGCCAGTATTTATCACATTATGCTCAGCTCCCGCCGGCACGATAATAACACTACCATCGGATACGGCATACTCATTGCTATCAATCAAAACCTTGCCCTGACCTGCTTCAAATCGGAAAAACTGATCATTTTCCTCGTGAATTTCCGAACCGATCTCCCCACCAACTGGCAAACTCATCAGTACTAACTGACAATGTTTTGCCGTATATAAAACTTGACGAAAATTATTATTTTCAAGTGTTAATTCTTCTATATTTCCACTAAAACCCTTCACAAAAATCCCCCTTACTTCTTTATTTCGCAGCTTTTTCCAAAGCGTCGATCAGTGTTTGCTTTGGCTTCATACCAATCATTTCAGTAACTTCCTCGCCGCCAACGAAAATCTTCATGTTTGGAATTCCCTGCACGCGGTACTCCATAGCTAATTGCGCATTTTCCTGACTTGCCTCAGTGTCAACTTTAACAATATCGAATTCTGTTTCTTCAGCAATTTGATGCAAAAGCGGAGCCATTGCGCGGCATGGTGGACACCACGGCGCCCAAAAATCAACTAGCACAGGACCGTCGCTTTTTAGTACCTTATCTTCAAATTCTTTCTTCGTTGTAATTTCATATAAAGCCATTATTTCCTCCTTTTCTGGCATTTTTTACAAACTCCCGTCACAACCAACGGGCCATCAATATAACAATCGCTAATTTCATGCGCAATTTGCTTTCTCATCTCATCGGCAATTTTAATGTCCATCAAGCCATCACAGCCACTACACACAAAATGATCATGATCGTCCTTATGAATATCATATCGCAAGCAACCCTTTTTAGTCGGCGGCGCCAAACCAATCATCCCGTCGCCACACAGGCGCTGAGTGATTCGATGCACTGTCGTGTCGCTAACTTCAGGATGAGTGTTTCGCAATTCCTGAGCAATTTCCGCATTCGTCGCGTGATGCTTATTCTTTAAAATCGCCATCACTTCATTCGTATGTTTTGTTGATCGCCTAATAATTTGCGTCATGTTCCTATTGTAAAGTATTTACAATAAATAAACAAGGACTTTACTCCATAAATTGACTTATATCTATATATTCCATATAATAATCAAAGTCTATGAACTCCCGACGGCGAGTTCCTCTAATATACATTTTTGAACACTTAAGAACGCTCGGTTTTCTGTGTAGTTTATAAATAATTAATTTATTATCGAAAGGAATTGATTTGAAAAACAAACCGAACAGCAAAGAAATATTTCGTCTATTCTGGAAAACATCAGAGCCATACAAACACCGCCGAAACTTGGCAATATTTTTTGCGATCCTCACGCTCGTGGTTACTATTTTTGTTGGTCCGCTCATAATTTCTCAACTCCTCAATATTATCCAACACAACCAGCTACACGACACTAAAAATCTATGGACATTAATCGCCCTATACGGCGTCAGTGAATTATGGTCAAGCGTCATCGGCTGGCGACTGGTTTTATATCTCGTCTGGACATTCGAAACCGCCATACAACGAGATTTATACGCTCAATGCTTTAGCAAATTAACCAATCAAACGCTATTCTTCCACTCAAATAAATTCGGTGGATCACTTGTTAGCCAAACAAATAAATTAGTCGGCGCGGTAGAAAGTTTTTGGGACACGATAATTTGGTCAATTTTGCCTCTAGTCGTTTCACTGGTTGGTTCAATAATTGTCCTATCAACTCTCCTCTGGCAATACGCGCTATTCTTGCTTATTTTCTCAATTGTTTTCAGCCTCGTCGTTTATTACGGATCCAAACCAATTGCGAAATTGACAAAAAAAGAAGCCAAAACCAGCAATAAATTAAACGGTCAATTAGCCGACGTAATCTCAAACATTCTAGCGGTCAAGTCATCTGGCGCCGAAGCTACAGAACAGAAATTTTTCACAAAAACCGTCAGCTCTTGGCGAGACTCAAGTCTCGACGTAATGCGCGGATTTTTGAAAGTCAGCACCGTGTATTCGTCAATCAACATGGTTATTAAAATTGGAGCAATCGCCTTCGCAGTGTACGCAGCTCAGAATAATTTGGTGTCAGTAGCGTCTGTTTATCTTATTATCACTTACACTGGCAGTGTCGCGCATGAACTGTGGAACATGAACGGAATTATGCGCAATTACAACCGAATCATCGGTAACGCAAATGATATGGCAGAAATCTTACAAACACCAACAACATTGATTGATAAAAGTGACTTAAAACTGGAAGTCTCAAACGGCGAAATTTCCATAGATAAAATAACCTTCACGCACGACGAAGGTCAAGGCGACACCCTATTCCACGATTTTTCTCTATATATTAAACCGGGCGAAAAAATAGGTTTGGTCGGAGCGAGCGGTTCTGGAAAAACGACGCTCACCAAATTGCTATTACGCTTTGCTGATATTGACTCGGGAAGAATTGCCATCGACGGACAAGATATTTCCGAAGTCACCCAAGCAAGTCTGCGCGCCAAAATTGCTTACGTACCGCAAGAGCCATTACTATTCCACCGCTCCGTGCGCGAAAACATCGCCTACGGTCGACCTGACGCAACCGATTCAGAAATTGAAGAGGCAGCCAAAAAAGCCGGTGCTTATGAATTTATTGTCAAGCTGAAAGACGGTTTTGATACGATGGTTGGCGAGCGCGGAACTAAGCTGTCAGGCGGACAACGCCAGCGAATTGCCATCGCTAGAGCAATCCTAAAAGACGCGCCAATTTTAATCCTCGACGAAGCAACTTCGGCATTAGATTCTGAATCTGAAGCATTGATTCAAAAATCTTTAGAAACATTGATGGAAAATCGAACCTCAATTGTTATTGCGCACCGCTTGTCCACAATTGCCAAACTAGATCGAATAGTTGTGCTGGAAAATGGAAAAATCGTCGAGGACGGATCGCACAATCAGCTAATTAGCAAAAAACGCGGGGTTTATGCCAAATTATGGGCAAGGCAATCTGGCGGATTCATCGAAGAATAATTAAAATCGCACATGCTAATTGTGATATAATTAGGATATGGAATCCTTTATTCACTTGATAACCAGCTTCGGCGTATTCGCAATTTTATTAGTAGTTTTCGCAGAATCCGGTCTGTTAATCGGCTTCGTCCTGCCCGGCGACAGCCTTCTTTTCACTGCCGGATATATGGTTCAGCAAAGTTTTCTACACATAGATATCCATATTTTCGCACTTCTAATTTGTGCGGCAACAGTTCTAGGGGATAGCGTTGGATATAGCTTTGGTCATAAAGTCGGTAGAAAATTATTCGAAAAAGAAAATTCCCGTTTCTTCAAGAAAAAATACTTAAAACAAACTGAGAAATTTTATGACAAACACGGCTCACTGACCATTGTCTTGGCTAGGTTTGTGCCGATCGTAAGAACCTTTGCTCCAATTGTCGCCGGCGCAAGTAAAATGCATTATAAAACGTTCTTAACTTTCAACCTTATCGGCGGATTTCTTTGGTCGTCACTATTCGTCTACCTAGGCTTTTATGCCGGAGAATTTCTAACCAAAGCAGGAGTAAACATTGAAGTTGCCGCAATTCTCATTATCTTCCTGTCGGTATTACCAATGATAATTCACGCATTGAAGCAACCAAATACTCGCGCCTTATTAAGAAAGCAGTTATTAGTTCTTCTTTCAAAAACCAAGCGTAAGAAATAAATCTTAAAGCATCTTTTTTAGGTATTTGCCAGTGAATGAATTTGAAACCTTGGCGATATCCTCGGGCGTGCCGCTAGCTACAACTGTACCGCCACCAATTCCACCTTCAGGCCCCATGTCAATTATCCAATCAGCCGACTTTATAACGTCCAAATTATGTTCAATGATAATCATACTATTACCGCCCTCAACCAATTGCTGTAAAATCCCCAATAGTCGTTTCACGTCGGCAGAATGAAGTCCAGTCGTAGGCTCATCCAGAATATACATAGTTTTTCCAGTAGAGCGCTTGGAGAGTTCCGTTGCCAATTTAATTCGCTGCGCCTCACCGCCCGAAAAAGTGGTTGCTGGCTGACCAAGCTTAATGTAACCAAGCCCAACCTCAACCAATGTCTGTAATTTACGTGAAATATTCGGCACACTGTCGAAAAATTCCGCCGCTTGGTCAATCGTCATGTCTAGGACATCGGAAATAGTCTTATCTTTATACTTAATCTCTAGCGCCTCGCGATTATAGCGCTTACCGTGACATTCGTCACATTGAACGTAAACGTCCGGCAAAAAGTGCATTTCAATTTTTATCACACCATCACCCTGACATTTTTCACAGCGACCGCCCTTAACATTAAAACTAAAGCGTCCAGATTTATAACCTCGAACGTTGGCCTCGGGCGTGCTAGCGAAGAGCTCACGAATTGGCGTAAAAATACCAGTGTAAGTCGCTGGATTAGAGCGCGGCGTTCGACCAATTGGTGACTGATCAATAACAATAGTCTTATCAAGCAAATTCACGCCTTCTATAGCATCGTGCAGTCCCGGCGCCGTCGTTGCACTATTAAGCTCTGCCGCTAATTCCCGCGCCACAATATCATTAACGAGTGTCGACTTTCCGCTACCGGAAACACCAGACACCACAATCATCAGCCCCAAAGGAAATTCCACATCAATATTCTTAAGATTATTTTCACGAGCACCACGAACAATCAGCTTTCTATCTTTCACAACTTTGCGACGTTTTTTCGGAACGGCAATTTTTTCCAACCCAGACAAATAGCGACCCGTTATGCTATTTTCATTTTTCGCAACAATTTCAGGCGCTCCCAGCGCCACCACTTGACCGCCATTTACGCCAGCGCCTGGGCCCATATCAACCAGAAAATCACTCTGCCGAATCGTGTCTTCATCATGCTCAACCACCAGCACAGAATTGCCCAAATCCCGAAGACGTTTCAGCATATCAATCAGCTTGTCGTTGTCGCGTTGATGAAGTCCAATTGATGGCTCATCCAGAACATAAAGCACACCCTGAAGTCCAGCGCCAATTTGTGTAGCTAAGCGAATTCGCTGCGCCTCGCCACCACTAAGCGTGTTAGCCGCTCGACTTAGCTCCAAATAGTTCAACCCAACATTGCTCATAAACGCCAAACGAGATTTAATTTCCTTCACAATCAAGCGCGCAATCGTTATTTCTTGTTCGGTCAGTTGGAGTTTATTATCAAACAAATCCAATGCATCATCAACACTCAAATCACATACATCAACAATATTCAGTTCATGAACCGTGACAGCCAAAACCGCAGGTTTCAGGCGCGCGCCTTTACAGGCATAACAATCTCTCTCGCGCATAAATCGCTCAATATCTCGTCGCATAAAATCACTATCAGTCTCCTTCCAGCGCCGCTCCAGATTAGGAATAACACCTTCATAAGTCGTATCGTAATACCGACCGCCACCCAAATCAACGCGATATTTTTGATCACCAGTTCCGTATAGCACTTTATGCTTAACGTCATCAGAAAGCTTACCTACGGGAACTTTTAAACTAAACCCATGTGCCTCAGCAACAGACGCCAATCGCTTCATATTCCAAGCGTCAGAATTCATTCGATTATAAGGCCGAATCGCTCCTTCGGAAATTGTCAAGTTATTGTTAAACACCAATTCTGGATCAACTTCCAATCTCGACCCCAAACCTGTGCACACAGGACAAGCCCCTTGCGGCGCATTAAAACTAAACAGTCGCGGTTCAAGTTCTGGAATTTCGACATCGGGATGATCAGAACAAGCATACCTTTGTGAAAACGCCTTCACTTCATTACTATCCGCATTCAAAACCTCGATGACTCCCTGACCTAAATCCAACGCCTGCTCAACACTCTGACTCAATCGAGATCGCATTTCCGCCGTCAACGCCAACCTGTCAACTACCAATTCGATATTGTGCTTGTAGCTTTTTTGTAACTCCGGAAATTCATCCAGCGCGTACACCACGCCATCCACACGAACCCTTGCATAGCCAAGTCTTTGGTACTGCTCCGGAATATGAGCAAATTCACCTTTTTTATTCTTAACAATTGGCGCCAATAGCATAATTCGCTTATCAACAAATTGTCGCAGAATTTCATCAATAATCACCTCAACCGTACGACGCGTCACTTCATTACCACAAATCGGACAATGCGGCACACCAATTCGCGCAAACAAAAGCCTCAGATAATCATAAATTTCCGTCACTGTAGCCACGGTTGAACGCGGATTGCGACTAGTCGATTTCTGGTCAATCGAAATCGCTGGACTGAGCCCTTCAATTGAATCAACATCAGGCTTATCCATCGTCCCCAAAAACTGGCGCGCATAAGAATTAAGACTCTCCATATAACGACGCTGACCCTCGGCATAAATCGTGTCAAACGCCAAACTAGATTTTCCAGATCCACTAAGCCCAGTGATCACCACCAGCTTATCTCGCGGAATCTCAATATCCACATTTTTTAGATTATGCTCACGAGCACCTTTAACACGAATTACCTCTGTCATAACCGCTATATTATACAGGTTTTTGACAATTTTTTCCAGTATGAACACTAACGTAAATTTAGAACTACAACACATTACGCTTATGATTGCAAGCCAATATTTTATTTGCTACAGTTAGACCTATGAGAAAGCTGGGCGTTTACTTAATTATGATCATCGGAGCGATACTACTCGCGCCTTTTGTGATTGACCAGCTATTTTTCTTCTTTTTCCTAGGAAAAATTCCCTTCACGAACATCAGTCTGCCCGCAATTTTAATGGTCGTCTTCTGGGCAATCATCGTACCATTGGCAATTATTCTCAGAGAATCACTTTCTACCCTGTTTTGGAGAGCCATTGATATTGCTAGCGAAATTGCTCAGCGACACATCAATCGAAAAATTCGCTATTTCACCCCGAACCAAAAAAGTGAACTTATTCTATTATCAATTTATCTACTTTCCAGTACGAAAAAGAGCAAGCCTGATCATGAAGTCGAAGCACAAAAACTCGCTCCGTCTATGACTTAGTTTTTAATCATCCTTAAAACTTATCTATTGCTCAACCTGTCAAACAGGAAGCCTCATTTATGCAAACCACTATGGTAAAATCAGACTTCAACTGTCAACGGAAGGCAAAACCGATTCCAGCCATAATTGCAATTCCTGCAAAATAAACTGCTGTTCATCAGTCGCACTAGGCGCTAATCGTTGCAGAGATTTCATAAATTGCGGCAGTTGCGCCTGTAAATGCCCAGTTCGCCATTCTTCCCACTTCTGAAATTCACCTTCGCTTAATGACTTGGAAAAATTGCGAGCCTTATAGTGCAACAACAACTCTGGCAATCGCTCATCCTGAAACTCTGGATGAAAATCAGCCAATTCGCGCTCGCCAGCATTACGTACGGCTTCAACGCGAACTCGATCGCTATTGTCCAAAAAACCGTCATACAGTTGCGCCTCTGGATCAGTCATTTTCTTAAATTCTGGCTTATTCTCAAAAATACTACGCAACCTTTCGGCAAAATCTGGATGAGAAAGTAAAATATCTTGATGTTTTTGCACAGTTTCCGCATCCAGAGAAATCTTCTGCCAGCCATCGCCCTGAGTCAGCACGCCAAGCGGCGAAACTGCCGGGCAGCGATTATATTGCAACTCCTTAACTGGCAATTTAACGAAATCTTCAGCTTGCCTTTCTTCCCACGTTGCAAATATTTTCGCCGACAACTCCTCAACACTCAGATCAACAAACGGCGTCGGATCATAACGCAAATCATAAACAACCACTCCACCGTTTCGACTCGTGGTTAGCGGAAAAGCCACGGTCGTTTTGGCAAATTCCTTGTCATAACGACCACTCGCATAAACAAAAGGTTTTTTATCATCAACATTCACTAGCTTCTGGACTAATTTCTTATCGCGCATTTTCAACAAATAGTCGTACATTTGGGGCTGATTTTGCTTAATCAATTTAGTCACAGCAATCAATGCCGTCACATCCGCCAGTGCGTCATGTGCGTTTTCATGCTCTATCCCGTTAGCTTTCGTGATGAGCTCCAGACGGTTGCTCGGTTCGCCCTTATCATCAACCGGCCACTCAATCCCCTCGGGACGAAGCGCTCGAGTCAGCCGAACCACGTCAAGCAAATCCCATCTGGATCGACCGTCTTTCCAAGTCCACTCATATGGATCGTAAAAATTTCGCCAAAACAAATGGCGAATAAATTCGTCATCAAAACGAATATTATTAAAACCAACAGCAATCGTATCAGGCGTAAAAATTTCCTCATTTAACATACGCGCAAATTGAGCCTCAGTATAGCCTTCTTCGACAGTTTTTTGCGGCGTTATTCCCGTCACCATCAACGCATCAGGACTCGGTAACGTATCATCATTCAACGTCACGAGAATATTATACGGTTCACCAATCGGCTGCAAATCCATATCGGTTCGCTGACCGGCAAATTGCATAATTCGATCTTGCCTGGGATTTAACCCACTAGTTTCAAGATCGTAGAAGAAAAATGTTTGCGCCATATTACAATTGTACTATATTGCCAGTTTATTGCTCAATAAGCGTAAATGGCATGGATTCGCCAATCTGGACCACGCTCTCACCAATCGCACCCTGACGCAACAATTCGTGAGTAATTCCCATTTTTCGCATAATATCTCGCAAGCGATTAACAGATTCAAACTGATCAAAGTTGGTGCGACGAGCAAATTTTTCAATTTTAGCGCCCGTAACAATAAACTCAATATTCCCATCTTCATCGTTGATCTCATTAGATTCAGCGTCAGAAACCCGCCTTACAGACCAAGCATCAGAAATGACCTGATCGTCCAACGAAATTGTCGGCAGATCTTCCTCTTCTTCATCAACAATCTCAGCTTCACGCTCTCGATATTTAGCAACTTCATCACGCAACATCCGTAGAAGCTCAATCACTCCGTCATGTGTCTGGGAAGAAATCGCCACAACTGGCGAACCATTAGCTACTTTTTGAAGGGCAGTCGACTGCATGGCAATAATCTCATCGTCCAATCCTTCACACTTGGTCAGTGCTATAATCTCTGGACGTTCCGCTAATGATTCAGAATATTTTTCCAGCTCGCGACGAATTGCTTGATATTTCTCCGCCGGATCATCGCTATACACATCAATCATATGAAGCAACACGGCCGTTCGCTCGACATGTCGCAAAAACTGATCACCCAAGCCTTTACCTTCTGATGCACCTTCAATCAACCCCGGAATATCAGCAATCAAAATTGACCCATCGTCAATATCAGCCACTCCCAAATTAGGCGTCAAAGTCGTAAATTCGTAATTAGCAATCTCTGGACGCGCATTAGAAACCACACTTAGGAACGTCGACTTACCAGCGTTCGGAAAGCCAACCAAACCAACGTCAGCCAATAATTTCAGCTCCAACTCTGCCTCAAATTCTTCACCAGCTTCACCAAGTTCAGCAATTTTAGGTGTTTGGCGCGTACTAGACGTAAAGTGCGCATTTCCGAATCCACCATCTCCACCGCGAGCCACCACCGCTTGCTGTTGATCTTCGGTCAAGTCTGCGATTACCATACCATCGCGCTTTACCAGAGTGCCTATTGGCACCTTAACAATTAGCGGCGCACCACTTTTTCCTCGCTTATTACGTTTTCCGCCATCGCCTCCCTTTTCAGCCTTAAGCTCAGGCTTATATCTAAAATTTAACAACGTATTAAGGTCTTTCGTCGCCAAAAAAACAATATCACCACCACGACCGCCATCACCACCATCAGGACCACCCTTGTCGACGTATTTCTCATGACGAAAACTGACTACGCCATTTCCACCTCTACCGGCGCGCACTAAAACCTTTGCAATATCTACAAACATATCTTTAGTATACCAAAAAGCACCCCCGATAGATAGCGGAGGTGCTAATATTAACTAGTTCTAGTGGATATATAGATAGCCGCCTGCACCGTTGAGTGTACGGTGAGTAATGATTCCATAACCTGCGTAGTTCATGTCGCTAACGTAAACCACACCGTTTTCAACTCGCTCAACAATACCAACGTGACCATAATATCCGGCAGTAGTCTGGAATATTGCACCAGGTGCTGGTGTATTATTAACTACGAATCCAGCGGCGCGAGCGCTTGTAGCCCAAGTGTTAGCATTACCCCAGAAGCTACCAATCGGACGACCCAGCTGCATACGACGCTCATACGCGTACCAAGTACAGTTACCAGCCGCATAGCGGTTACCAACAGAGGCAGTTAACCAGCTTCGACTTGCGCTCGTAGTAGTAGACGATGCCGAAGAAGAATATCGGTTACCATAAGACCTACTTCGTGGAGCAACATAACCAGGTCGCTCATTTTCTGGAAGCTCACCACCAGGCAACACAATTCTAGAACCAGTAGACAGCTTGGCGCCGTCATCGATATCATTATATAGGACAACACGCTCAGCGCTCGTCTTATACTTTTCTGCCAGAGATTGGGCAGTATCACCGTCCTTAACAGTATAGACAACACCGTCAACAAGCGGTACGACTAGAGTCTTATTTGGCTCTACAGCGTCCGAAGTTGTATTATTAGCCCAACGAAGCGTCTGAGATGAAA
>CAUUDX010000017.1:0-11973 GCA_963544125.1 uncultured Candidatus Saccharibacteria bacterium
GTACTAAAAGCACTTCAGGAGAGCAGACTTCTAGCGCGAATAAACCAGAAGCTGAAGAAGTGAAGGTTAATACTCCAGATAAATCGGTAGATACCTCTGGAGATAAGCCTAACTACTATTCTCTAGACGATTTAATATATGAAGATGTCCCTAAAAGTAAAGCTAATGAGATATTAAGAAAAGCGTATGGGACTGCACATGAGCCAAAAACCTTAGATGAATTGATAGATAATCCAAATATATCTAAAAATGTAGTTAATGAAATATTAGATAGGGTATATGGGTCGTCTCCTGAGAAAAGTGATCAAAAAGATGGCGTCAACTCAGCTAAAGGTGATCAAGAGTCTAGTACCGCTGAGCCAAGCAAAGACAAGCAAGCTAAAGATTTGAATTCTGAAGACACAACTTATGTTGATGACACCCCAACAGAGAAGATTGATTTGAAGACATATGAAGCTGCTACTAATCTTAAGATTGCTCGAAGTAGATTCGCTAAAGCGAGCGTTGCCGTTGAATCACACTTCTTTAAGAGGTTCTTTGGTGGAAAGAAGCGCCAAGCTGAATTAGAAGCTGCTACGGAACAATTGAAGCAGTGCGAATTGGAATACATGCGTCTTAAGTTTGCTGATAAAATCGAAGCAGCAAAACAGGATCCAGAAAAGCAGGCTGAATTAGCAGCGGAAATGGGTCAAGCGGCGTTTGCAAGTATGCAAGAAACCTCAAGAACGACGACAGATAAGTATGACAACATGCTTGATGATCGTGGTAAATTTAAGAAAGCTGCCGCTAAAGTTGGTAAGTGGTTTAATAAGGGCGGTAAGATTGCTCAGTGGCTTAAATTGGGTGGTACGGGCTTTGCGGTAGGCGCTACTACAGCAACCTTCGCTGGATGGCCTATTACTACAGCTGTCGGTATTGTAACGGAATTAGGAGTTGCTGGAGCAACAAAGCAAGCCGTTCTGGAAGAGCATCGTGTCGAAGATCGCATAGCAGCTGACGACCGTCTTGAAACTATAGATCCTTCATTTAAGGATACTGTGGCTAACATGAATATTGATGATGTTATGAGCCATGCGGTCAATGTATCGGTCGACAATCTTAAGGATGTGAGTATAGAGAGGCAGGATGCCTTGCGTAAGAAAGTGCGATCGTCATTAGGTAAGTATGGTGCTGGTTTTGCCTTGGGTGGTCTTGCTGGTAAATTTGCCGGTGACTGGGCTAACTCTGCGCATGCTACTGGTACTGAGAGTCACAATACTACTACAACACCTTCACAATCTGGTGGTGAGCAAATACCACAGCAATCTGGCGGTGCATCTTCTATGGATAACTCTGTTGCCAAAACAATCGGAAATAGTGTTAATCCAGATACACCAAATTTCAGTTCTTACGACTATCCTTGGAACTGGGCTGCTGAGAAGTTTGGTGACGCAAACGCAATGGATCAACTTCATAATCTGGCCGATAAAGCCATGGCTAACGGTCACACCGTGGAATGGTTTAATAACCCTGACGGAACAGCATGGATGAAAATCGACGGATCTAGTGCTACTGCGGACGTATTGAAGGTATTGAATAAGTACGCTTAATAGGCAAAATATAAAAATAAACAAGGAGATAAAAAAATGTTTGAAATTACCGATGAATTCTTAGCACAGGCTGGTTTTGGATCATTGCCTGCGGATAAAAAAGAGCAAATGAGAAAAGATGTCACTGACAGTGTTCAATCTAAGATTACAAGGAAGATTTTGCTGGCTGTTGGCGAAGCGAAGCTGGATGAGTTTATGAAATTACTGGATGGCGACGATGTTTCTGCAGTATTGAATTGGTGTGTAAATAATGGTGTTAATTTGACGGAAATTGTTCAAGCCTCGATGAATGAGACTATGATTGAGCTACAAAAATTATACAATGACGTGCTGAATATGATGCGTGGATAGTAATATTAAACAGTTGCTGGTATAATTTAACTTAATCATATAGACGAAAGAAAAGGAGGACTATGTTCCAACTGAATGAAGAATTTCTTAAAGAATTGGGGCTGGACCAGCTGCCGGAAGATCAGCAAAAATCGTTGTTGCAGCATATTTATAGCGAGTTAGAGCTTCGAGTTGGCGAACGATTAAGCCAGGGAATGAGCAATGCTCAGTTGGAGGAGTTTGCGGGAATTATCGATAAAACTCCTGGTGCTGTGGATGATTTTCTAGCGAAACACGCGCCCAATTATCAACAGGAACCAATGCTGCAGAAAATGTCACAAGCTTCAGGTTTGCCAGTTGACGATCCGCGTCTGAAGGATGAATTTGCAGCTACTAAGTGGCTAGAGGTCAATCGACCAGATTATCGTGACGTTGTGGCTGCGGTTATGGCTGATCTTAAGAAGGAAATTATTGCCAACCGCGATGCTATTTTAGGTGGCATGAGTGCACCTTCAGCGCCGCAGCAGACTCAAAGCGACTTTGATTTGGCTGCTTAGTCAGTGAATTTAGACTTGATGACCGCGGATAAATTCTTCTGCGGTCATTGTTTTTCCGCTGGGCGCGATGAGCTCGTCGATAATTAAATAGTTGCCATCGGAGAATTTTCTATCAAGATGAGAATTCGGAGTTTTGTCGCAATGGGATTTCGTGATGATGATATCTCGATCGTCGATTGTCATTCGGCTACGCGGAAACCCGAGGTATGCGCGGACGTGAGCTTCAGCCTCGGCAGCGGTCATACGTTCCGTATCGAGCCACGAATTGTTCTTACTTAATAATTGGCAATACGAAGCCTGGGAATCGTCCTGTGGTATGGGCTGAAGATCTCCATTGATGATTTTTGGCAGATTTTTTATTAATAGAGAAGTGCCGTCGTGAAATAATTTATCGTATAGTTCTGGCTTTGTTTCTTTTCCAGTGAGGGGTTGTCGAGTTTGGAGGTATATTGGGCCGGCATCCATTTTACTATCAAGTTGCATTATCGATACGCCAGTTTCGGTATCTTTATTGGCTATAGCTGATTCAATTGGCGAAGGTCCTCGATATTTTGGTAGCAGAGAAGGGTGAACATTGATAATTCCTGGCGTAAATAGATCGATAATTGGCTGAGGTATAATTTTTCCGTACGCAACCAAAACGCCTGTTACTGGCTGAAGTTGTTTTATATGGTCGGTGATTTCACTGACTTTATTCGGCTGTAAAACTGGAATATTGTGAGACTTAGCGAATGTTTTTACTGGAGGTTCAGTGAGTTTGTGCCCACGACCGCGCTTAGTGTCGGGTTTGGTGATGACGCAAACAACATTAAAACCACCTTCAACGAGAGCTTCTAGGGTGATTAGGCTGTAATTTTCAGTCCCAAAGAATACTATTTTCGGCGATGTCTTTATCATAGTCTAATGGTTGCAACTCGCCTTTCTCGTCGAGTGTGTAAAAAGCATCTTTTTTATCTTTGATGTGATCTATAAAAACTAATCCATTGCAATGGTCTATTTCATGCTGCAGTACGCGCGCTAAGAATCCTTCGGCTTTAATTCGCACTTCGTCGCCCTCTAAATTCATGGCTTTTACGCGAATTTTACTATAGCGGGGAACTTTTCCATAAATACTTTTAACGCTTAAACATCCTTCAAAATCTTCGACAATTTCACCTTCGTATTTCACGATTTCTGGATTGATAAGAGTGATAAATTCGCGAGTTGATTTTCTTTCAAAGTCCGCTCGAACAATCACGACACGTTCTAATTTGTCGACTTGTACGGCAGCCAGGGCAGCGCTAATTTCATGCGGTCTGGAATCTTCCCAGTCCAGCGCGGCTGCGGTCATTTCGTCTGCCAGTTTTACAATGTCATTAGTAACAACGTGAATTTTCGATGATTTTTGGCGAAGATGTGGATTGGGCAATGTGATAATATCGTCTTTTGTCATTGCTATAATTATACCAAAAATTACAGTAGACTTACAGGGTCGAGTTCATATTGCCAGTGTGATGACGGCAGGAAATTCAAGACGTCAAGAAGCTCTTGTCGTTTGGGACTTTTTACTACGATTTGCCAACGATATGTATCGCGGACGCGCTCATAAAAAGCGGGCGTTGGCCCAAAAACTTCAATGTTATCAAAATTGGATTTTAATAGTTCGGACAATTTTTTAGCGTTCCTTATGGCGGCGACTTCGGTCTTATAAACGCAGGTTAGTTTTAATAAGTAAGTAAAAGGTGGAAAGTTGGTTTTTTGCCGTTGAGATACGGTTCTTTGATAAAAATCTGTATAGTTTTGAGATAGTCCGTTTGTGATGGATGGGTGACTTGGTTGATATGATTGGACGACAACTTCTGTTGGCGTGCTTGACCTGCCGACGCGGCCGACGACTTGGGCGAGCAATTGAAATGTTCGTTCGGGTGATGAGTAGTCGGGTAGGGAAAGCCCGGTGTCGGCTTGAATGACTCCGACGACTGTTAAATGTGGTAAATCTAATCCTTTGGCAATGACTTGCGTACCGATAATTATATCTATTTCGCCATTTTTCAGTTCATCATAACGCTCGTCCACGGTAGCTTTCAAATCGGTGTCTTTATCAAATCGAGCAATTTTTTTATTCGGGAATAACCTCTGTAATTCGTCTTCAATTCGCTTAGTTCCGATACCCTTATGGATGATATCGGCGTTTTTACATTCAGGGCAGCTAGTAGGAACTTTGGTCGAAAAACCGCAAATGTGGCATGACAATTTATGGCTATCCGCATGCAGAGTGAGTGGAATAAAACAGCGTGGGCAGCCAGCCTGCCAACCGCAGTTGTCACATAATGTGATTGATGCTGTGCCGCGTCGATTGTGAAAAATAAGGACTTGTTCGTTTTTTGATAGAGCTGTGTTCAGGGATTTTATGAGTGGATCGGATAAGAATTGATGTTGAGTAAAATTATTGCGCTTTGTCATGTCGACCAGTGTAATAGCAGGTTTCGAAGTGTTTGGCCGTGCCGATTTTGTCATCTTAATAATTGGCGTGTCGGATTTTTGAGCAACGTAATAGTCGGCGACTGCTGGAGTGGCACTACCTAAAATTAGCTTGCCACGGTGATAATTTGTAAGTATTGAAGCTACTCGAAGTGCCGAATATCGAGGGGATTGCTCTTGTTTAAAACTCGGCTCATGACATTCGTCAATCACTACAACGCCAAGTTGTTGCACGGGCGCAAAAAGAGCAGACCGCGGACCGATTATCACCACTGGATCGTTTGAACTAATAATTCTTTTCCAAACTGCATATCGCTGAGCTTCGGTTTGCTTGGAATGGGTAACTATAACATTTGGTAGATGAGCGGAAAACTCAGCAACCAGTTGCGAAGTTAGGGCAATTTCGGGAACTAAAATTATTGACGATCGCTCTTCCTTTAGGGCTTGTTTGACGGCTTCTATGTACACTAATGTTTTCCCCGAGCCAGTTACTCCGTGCAACAATACTGTTCCGGAATGGAGATTTTCGATGATTTGTAAGGCTGATTTTTGCTCATCAGTGAGTACATTTTTTGTTCGTTTTTCTGTTGGGCTAATAGGGGTGACATCTTTGATTTTACGTCGATTTTTAGATAATCCACTAGGCAGGATTGTTTGCCAGACAGTCGCTTGGTGTGTGGCGTAATATTTGCTCATCCACATAGCAGTTTGAACGAGTTCGATTGGTAGAGGATATTCTTCAACTATTTTACTAATTGGCTTGACTTCAAAATCGGGTTGACGGACTTCTTGCAAAACTACGCCAATAGCATTGATTTTGCCGATTTCTATAGCAACAATCATTCCAGTCGGCAATCTTTCCTCTGAAGAATACGTAAACGAACTGGCGTCGGTGCGGACGATTCTTGTTGGCGAAACCAAATAGTAATGCATGTTCATATTATATCGCGAAAAAAATGCTAAAATAAGCATATGTATTTTGAGAGTCGTTCGCAGGCTGGGGCAATTCTGGCTGATCAAGTACTGGAAAAGTATCGCTATGAAAACTGCGCAGTGGTCGCAATTGGCGAGGGTGGCGTGTTGGTTGGTGAGCAGATTGCAGTGAAACTACACTGTGTTTTGATGATGTTGTTGAGTGAGGGTATTGAAATTCCTGGAGAAAGCTTAAGTATCGGTGCGATGTCGCAATCAGGGCAATTTACGTACAATAGCCAATTTTCTGACGGCGAGATTAATGAATATACTAGTGAATTTCACGGTTATCTGGAAGAGAAAAAACGCGAGGCTCACCAGAAAATGAATAGGCTTTTGGGTGATGGCGGAATCATTGATAAGGATATGCTGAAAGATCGGGTGGTGATTTTAGTGAGCGACGGTTTCGGTGATGATTTGTCGGTTCTAGATGTGGCTTTGAGTTTTCTGAAGTCAATTCGGATTGAGAAATTGGTAATTGCGGTGCCGTTTTGTGGCGTGGCGGCGGTGGATAAATTGCATATGACGGTTGATGAAATGCATATCTTGGATGTGAAGGAGAATTTTATGGGATTAAATCATTATTATGAGGATAATACATTGCCGTCCAAAGAGGAAACGATAGCGAAAATTAATCAGGTTATTTTGAATTGGAAGTAAAAAACTTGTCGGGTGTTGTAAAATTGTGATAAACTTTAATTAAGAAAGATGCGTTAGGGAGGTTATGTTAGACGTTTTTATTACATCTAGGGTGCGGCGAAAAATTGTAGTAGTATACGCTAAGTATCCTGATTTTCACACACATGTTCGCGGGTTAGCAAAGCTAATTAAGGAAGATCCTGGAAATATTCAGCGAGAATTGAAGCGGTTGGAAAAAGTTGGATTTTTGCAGAGTGAAAAGCAAGGCAACTCTCGTACGTATTTCACTAATAAACAGTTCCCAATTTTTAAGGAATTGCAAAGCATGGTGATTAAATCTCAGCAATATTCAGCGCGATCAAAGCGCGGCATGACTGATAAAGACTAATGACATTATTTGAGAAAATTTTAGCGGCTCGAGGTCTGACTACGCGTGCGGCGCGTGAGGAATTTTTACATCCGAACTACGCGTCAGTAAAGCACGATCCGTTTTTATTGCCAGATATGAAAAAGGCAGTGGATCGCTTGAAGAAGGCACACGCTAAAGGTGAGAAAATTGTTATTTACGGCGATTACGATATTGACGGGCTGAGTGCAACGGCAATTTTGCTGGATGCGTTTAGCAAGTTTGGCTTTAAGGAAGTTGGTGCATTTATTCCGAATCGGTTTATTGAGGGTTACGGAATGACGATGGGCGCCGTTGATAAGGTTCGTGGTATGGGCGCGGATTTAATTGTCACGGTTGATACGGGAAGTTTGTGCCATGCGGAAATTGAATATGCGTCGAGTTTGGGTATTGATACGGTGGTGACTGATCATCATAATGTTGCTGATACTCCGCCGCCGAGTATTGCCGCGGTCAATCCGAAGTTTCCTGGTCATAAATATCCGTTTCGCGATTTGTGTGGTGCGGGTGTGGCGTTTAAATTGGTTCAGGCTCTACAAACTGAGCTGGACGGGTTGCCGGACGGTTACGAGAAGTGGTTGTTGGATTTAGTGGCATTGGGGACGGTTTGCGACATAGTTACGTTGGCGGATGAAAATAGGGCGAATGTCTATTGGGGTCTGGAAGTTTTGAAAAAGCAGAGGCGCCCAGGTTTGAAAGCACTGATGTCGGTGGCAGGAATTGAGCCGGAGAAGGTTAACGCCAGACATTTGGGATTTGGTCTGGGTCCACGAATGAATGCGGCGGGTAGATTGGAGACGGCGCAATATGCTCTGGATATGCTGACGGCGAATGACGGACTGGAGGCGTTGGAGGCTAGCGAAAAGTTGGAAGAATTGAACATTAAGCGTCGCAGTATTCAGGACGAGATTTTTGACGAAGCTTGCCAGCAGGCGGACAATATGACTGATGATCGGGTTTTGGTGGTGAATAGCGGCAATTGGAATCACGGAGTTATCGGAATTGTGGCGTCGAAATTGGTTGAGAAATACAAGAAGCCGGTTTTTATAATTGGCGAGCGTGGTGATGAAGCTACGGGTTCGGCGCGAAGTTTTGGTGATTTTTCTGCGGCTGACGCGGTTCGTGCAGCTGACGACATCATTATTAAAGGTGGTGGTCACGGAGCGGCGGCGGGCGTGACGCTGGCGACCGAGAGAATTGACGATTTTAGGCGACGAGTAAATGAATTTTACGATTCGCTGCAATTAAAAAATCAGGAATTATATTTGTTGCCGAGGGCTGATGTTGAGATTGACGATTTTTCGGAAATTGATGAGGAGCTGATTGATAATTTGGCAAAGATGGAGCCGTTTGGCAATGGTAACGCGGAGCCTATATTGAAAATAACTGAAGCGACGGTTTTGAGCGTGAGGAGAATGGGTGCGGATGGGCAACACGTGAAATTGACCTTGCGTGATAAAAATGACGTTGCGCTGCAGATGCTGGCTTTTAACGCGCCAGAGGAATTTTTCTGTGAAGTGGGCGACGAAGTGTCTGCTTGGTTCCAGCCGACTGTAAATGAATGGCAGGGGATGCGGTCTGTTGAGGGGCGATTGCTGTATTTAGCTTAGGCGTAATAGTTGTGTTACGTATAGAGTAGATGTATTATTAGAGTGTATTAATATTTTTGGGTGGAAGGAAAGGATTTTTTGGGAGGTTTGGTAATATGGAGTTTTCTAATAACCGCAGTGAAGAAATTATATATCAGAAAGATGCACGTCCTAGCCTGGGGAGGGTAGCGCTAAAGTTACTGACTAATTATCACGAAGATACACGCTCGGAGCTGCCTGGCAAAGCCTTAGCGGATCTTAAAGAAGAGTATGATGACGTAGCGAGTAAACATAAGGAATTCGCTGAACATTTGAATGAAGCTTCTAGCGTGAGTTCTTTAGTAGCAGCTGCTGGTCACTTAATTTCCCTAAAGGACATAATGTATGGGATAAATAATGGCGTTCGATTGTCTTTATCCAGTGATGCGAATGGAGAAGTTCCTGGCGATTCGGCTTTGCCAGAAAATATTCCTTGTGACCTTGCCAAAGTTAAAATTTCTGAAAATGATGATGGTACGTATACTGCCAAGATCCCTGTTACAGAACACAGATTTGACTGTAATAGGCATATACGGGCTGATGTGACCACTTATACTATTACGTTTACTCCTGATGGTGAGGTATTAAATCTCACGTCAAAGAAGGTGAAGGGATAATCTAGTTGGCAAATACTTTCTCATCTGTTATAATGTTTACAGTATGGTACAAGTAACACGTAAAGATCAGAAGGAAGCGAACGAAAATATCATTCGTCGTTTCAACCGCAGGGTTTTGCAAAGCGGTGTTTTGGCTCGCGCTAAGAGCGTTATGCGTTTTGAAAAACCAATTTCAAAGACCGAGCGTCGTAAAAAAGCTATTATTCGCCGCGAGCGACGAGCTGAAAAAACGGCAAAAATGCGCCTAGGGGTGCGTTAATGTCTGCGCTAAAAGAGCGCATTACTAGTGAAATGAAAGCCGCTCTATTGAGCGGCGATCGTTTTCGTGGTGATGTTTTGCGTAATCTAAAGGCAGCAATCTTAAACGAAGAAGTTTCTTTGGGTAAGCGAGAAGACGGCTTGGATGATGCTGAAATTGAAAAAGTCGTTGCTCGAGAAGTGAAAAAGCGTGTCGAAAGCGCGGATTTATATCGAAAGAATGACCGTGCGGAGTTGGCGGAACCTGAAGAGAAAGAAGCGGAAATTTTACGAGAATTTTTGCCAGAGCAACTTGGCGAGGTGGAAATTGCCAAAATTGTAGATGAGATTGTTGCGGGTATGAGTGATGTCTCAATTCAGAAAATGGGGCAAGTTATTGGCGCGGTAAAAAGTAAGGCTGGCAATGCTGCAGACGGCGCGTTGGTGGCAAAAATTGTTAAAGAAAAACTCACAAAATAGGAGGAAAAATGATTGTATTTTTTGGGCCAGCGGGTGCTGGTAAGAGTGTGCAGGGGCAGATTTTAGCGGCGCGTCATGGTTGGCGTTGGCTTAGCGCTGGGCAACTGTTGCGCGATACTCACGATGGTGAATTGATTCATCGCATGCAATCTGGCGAACTAGTGCCAGCAGAAACTATCAACGGTTTGATGGGCGAGGCTCTTAATAAAGCTAAGGATATTAATGGCGTAATTTTGGATGGTTATCCAAGACAATTGGAGCAGGCTAAATGGCTGATTGAGTCGCGTTCACATCACGGAAAAGACGTTAAGTTGGTGATTGTGCTGGAAGTTCCGCGTGACGAAATTCTGGAGCGTTTGAGGGTTCGCGGTCGAGTTGACGACACGCCCGAAGCGATTGACAAACGACTTAGTATTTATCGGGGCGAAATTTATCCGATGTTGAACTATTTGAATGACAATGGAGTTCCAATTGTACATATGAGTGGTGTCGGAACTGTTGGTCAAGTTCATGATGAAATCGAGAGAGAATTGGTTAGTCGCGGCATCGTTGAGGGCGCAAAATGAGTCAGTTGATTACTGGAGAAAAAACGCCACAACAGATGAGAGACATGCGCGAGTGTGGCAAAATGCTTGCAACAATTTATGATGAGTTGAAAAAATCTGTAACGGCTGGAATGAGCGAACTGGACGCTAACGATTTTGTAGCCAAGCGAATTAAAGATTTTGGCGCAGAGGCGACGTATCTTACGGACGAAGTGAAGTTCCCGGGAGTGATTTGTATATCGACGAACGAACAATTGGTACATTCTTTCCCGACCGAATATGTTTTTGAGAAGGGTGATGTGGTTAGCTTTGACTTGGTTATTGGTTATCGTGGAATGAAAACGGATAGCGCTTTTACTATGATTGTCGATGAAGATCCTAAGGGCGCGAAGAAACATTTATTGCACGCGACTGAACAGAGTTTATATGCGGGAATTGACGCGATAACTGGTGATGGAACGCGAGTCGGTGATATTTCGGCGGGAGTGGAAGCTGTGCTGAAGAAGGCTAAACTTGGTATAATTCGTGAATTAGTTGGTCATGGCGTGGGACTGAGTATGCATATGGAGCCAGAAATTCCGAATTACGGCAGGCGAGGAACCGGTCCGATGCTGCACGCTGGCGATACAATTGCGATTGAACCAATGGCGAGCTTGGGTGGCGAGAAAATTATCACCGACAGCGACGGTTGGACGATTAGCATGAAAGACGGCAGTCTGGGTGCGCATTTTGAGCATACGGTATTGATTACCGAAACTGGTGCTGAGATTCTGACGAAGTTTTAATTATTAATCTGAATCTAGTGATTCGTTATCGAAATCTATCTCGGCGACTATATATCGGGGTTGTACGGGAAGATCGCCGCCGCCCCATCCGCCGGCATAACGAGTTACGCCGTGCTCAGCTTGCCAATCTGAATCTGTTTTTTCACTGCATTTTAGATCGTCCATCTTTTTGCGCATCTGTTTTTGCTCGATTCCGTCATTATATACTTCAATGTAGAAAAATACTTTATTTTTGCCACATTCTCTGTACCCAATATTATTTTTTAGCGAAGTGTCCTTTGTTGGACCGTTTTTTAGGGTATTTAATAAGTTGTCTGGAAGGTAATTAGCCTGATGCATAGCGCGACCAATACCGCCGCCGTCAAACACTTTTACTCCTAAATCAGTATATCCTCCACCAGGACTATCATAAAATCCAAGTGGCTTATAATGTCTTAAAGGAACTTTATTTCCACCGGCTACGTATGATTTAAAAGCAGTTTCGACTTGATGCAATGTCTCTTTTGCGGCCGCGTCATACGCGTTCTCTCTGAACTTAGAATATGATATGGTGGCAATTCCCGTAAGAATACCGATAACGCAAATGCCTATAATAAGCTCGACAAGAGTAAAACCGTTTATGTTTTTCATTGTGAGGATATTGTAGCAGAAATATTTTTTGGCAGCAATAAGGTAATTCGCTTGCCAAATTATAGGCATAACCTGTATAATAGAGCTTATGCAGGAGC
>CAUUDX010000018.1:0-10873 GCA_963544125.1 uncultured Candidatus Saccharibacteria bacterium
ATGTTGACGATATGGAGCTGCGCCGAACTCCAACGAAAAGCACCGTTCTTCCTGGCAAGCACACTTTTTCGATGAAATTGGACAAATACGAACCATGGCAAAAAACGTTGAATATTAAGTCTGATACCGTTACAAACCTGAATTACGCCAGATTAATCCCGACAAAACGCGAAACTACTGAAGTAAAAACGTTCGACTCGGTGCAATCTGCCTTTTTGGCGTCGGCTGGCAATTATTTGATCGGTTTTGGTCATAAAGATAAAACTCCGATTTTGACAATTGGTGATATTCGCGATACGAACAAAGATAAGGAAAAGTTCACGGAGCATGCATTAAGCACAAGCGTTTTGGCTGGCTATTCCCTATCTTCTGACAATCACACGTTTACTGTGTCGGAGTGGGACCGCGATTCTCGTTATATGCTTGTGAAACATTCGTATCCGGCGGAAAATAATACTACTGGCGTTCAATGGTTGGTGTTTGACAGGGATAATCCAGAAAAGATTATCGATATAACGGCGATTACTGGATTTGGCATTAAGCAGATTAGTTTTGCGGGGACTGGTGCGCACACGGTTTATACTCTACAGGAAACTGGCGAGCTCAGGCGGGTTGACTTGGATAGTTCGACGATTTCTAGCCCAATCTTAACCGGTGTCGAATCTTTCAAGCTTTACGGCGACGATCGTTTGTCCTACCTGGCTGTTATTGACGGTAAAAAAGTGGCAGGAATTTGGAAGCGAGATTGGAAAGAGCCATTTGTGATTGGCACTTTTGCTACTGATTCTACCCCAGTAATTCGAATTTCTCGTTATTTCAATAAAGATACCGTAGTTTTAGTAGACGGTAAAAATATGACAATTTACAGAGGTGATATTTCAGACTCGAAAGACCGCCAAAAGGAGTTCTTAAAAACGGCAAAGGTTATTAAAACTGACAATGCGACCACGAGTATAACGATGGACAATGCTGGGCGATTTATAGTGGCGCAAAGCGGCGCAATACTGCAGACTTATGATTTGGAGCGTAAAGAATTGTCGAGCGCATTTAATATTGGTGTAGCACAGGAAGTAAAGTGGCTGGACAATTTCTATCTTCGTAGCGTTTCTGCGTCAGGAAAAATGGAAATCCGTGAGTTTGACGGCACGAACGCTCATACGTTGATAGACGTTAAGCCTGGTTTGGATTCTGTTTTGTCCTCGAATCAGCGATACGTTTACGGATTGACGACCAACGCTTCTGGAAAAATTGTCCTGAGTAAAATGAATATGGACACTGGATCTGTTGGGTTATTTAACTAAATAGCTAATTTATCGACCGCCGAATAACTTCTCAAGCAAAGTCGGCTCGGGCTTTCCTGGGATATTTGAGTTGTTGCTTTGCTGCTGATTTGAGCTGGATTCTGAAGTCGCAGTGGCTTTGCTTGGGTCTGGGCTGATTTGTTCTGCGAAGATAAGAAGTCGTTTCTCTGCGGTTCCTAAAGGCACGCAACTCACAAGTGTCAGCATTGGCTTGTCTGTATTAATCTGAACTTTTGAAACTTCGGTCGGCATAACAACTTCTGTTGAAGTTATTTTATAAGTGTAGCGTTTCCCGTTGTAATTCATGTAAATAATGTCGCCCTTGACCAACTTTTCATTCTGAGCAAAGACGAATTTATAATCGCCACCAGCAAAAGCGTCGTTACTGGAGTGGGCGGCAAATACGGCATTTCCGACTTCGCCTGGCACGGCGCTGGCGCCAGGAATTGAAAAGTGAGCCACTCCCTTCTCCATGGCTTTTGATTGCGATTTTGTGTCGCTGGCGGCGCCGTAAATGACCGGCGCGTCAACGTTAATCTTTGGGATGATAATCCTAGGTTCAGGTCCGACAGTTACGTCAGTGGAGGCGTCAACGATGATGTTTTGCGGGTTAATTGCGCCAGGTGTTGTATAGGCTGCGACCGCGCCGAAAATAACGCGGTTATATTGCAAAAACATGAAGACTAATAGCACCGATAATCCAGCAATCGCCGGAACGAAATGCCGAGATTTTTTCACTTTATTTGCGGAGTCGCGAACCTTTTGCTGAATTTGACTGCGGAGTTCTTTTATGGCTGCTTTTTGTGGGTCCAGAGGCTCGTCTTCGCTGACTACTGGCGTGATATTCTGACTTTCCTTCGTCAATCGATAAATCTCACGGTTTTTTGCCGCGATGTCGCCAGCATAGTAACGCTCGTAATACATCTGATAATATTTCTGCCAAGCACTGTGGTATTGCTTCCATTGGTCGGCTGAAACTTGAGTGTGGACGGCTGAATTTTGAGTTTGAGTGGTTTGGTTTGCGGGAGAGGAATTGCTAATTTGCGGCTTTGGCTGAATCTGGGTTTGGGCAATTGGCGTCGTCCGCATAGCGTGATTAGCAGAGTCTTTTTTCAGCTCTGGCTGTGGCGTTGTTGGAATTTGCTGAGGTTTGGCTATTTGTGCCTTGAGCTGTTCTGATCGGACTTCGGGTTTTGATTGCAATTGAGCAGAAAATGGTTGCGCCTGAGGTTTTTCTGGTGCTGGATTCTGTCCTTCTGATCTGGAATAAATAGCGTCAAGTTGCCCACGAATAACATCAGCAGCGGCATTTCGTGAGGCTGCTGAGTCGCGAGTTGGCGGCGTGAGAGATCGGCGCTGATCTGGTACCGGCATGCCCACTCGACCGTTTGATTGATCATCCGTCGGATACATAACTTCTTCCATTATACGTCAAATTGATATCAAATAAAAGTCGTGCTTGTGAGAAATTGCTGGTTGTGTTACAATCATACGGTAGCTTGGAGCGTTCTCTTGTGCCGCGGTGGCGGAATTGGTAGACGCGCTAGACTCAAAATCTGGTGAGCAATAGCTCGTGCCGGTTCAAGTCCGGCCCGCGGTACCAGAGGCGGCTTCAGGTGATAATCGTCCATTTTGGGCGATTTTTTTATGCAAAGAAAACAGCCCGCAGAAAGGCATTATGGCCGAGGCTTTTTATAGCCTTCCAGGCGAGCTGTTTCTGTGGGCTTTACTGCAGCCCCTGTCCCTTTTTCCCATTCAGCCCTGCATTCAACAAGAATGCAGAGCCAATGAATGATCCGCCCAGTGCTCCGATGAGAATTACGGGGATGAGGTCGGTTTGTAGCAGAAGTGCTACTATCGCTCCGACTACCGCCCCGATCAGGGCGAAGGTGATGACGATTGATGTAACCGCGATGATCATGACAAGTACTGTCGTCGCTATCCGCATGACAAGTACTGTCGTCGCTATCCGCATGACACTTCCTTTCAATAAGTGTTCACTCATGACCAAGGGCTACTTTCACCCTTTGACAAGTCATGGGTGAAAGCTTGATAGTATGATACAACTAATTGTACGTAATGTCAAGCGGATATTTATAAGAAGCTACATTTTGCAAATAGCGGTACTGATTGCTGCTAGTGGCGCTTTCGGCGACCAAATCAAGTAGCTTGCGGCGCGGGCGCCGACGGTTCCTCGCCAAATTGCCATTGGTGCGTCCCATTTTTGGGTGACGACTTCTCCGCTGTGGGCGATTATTAAATTGTCGGCATGAAAAACGCAAATTGTTACGGGATATGTGATGGTGAATTTATGAAGCGCTTCGACGAGTTGCGACAATTGAATGCTGAACGTAATCATTTTTGGATAAAAAATTGCGCGGAATATTTTCTGAACTTGCGCCAGACTTGCTATGAAAACCACGTGCGGATTGTCCAGAATTTCCTGAAAACTATTTTGCACGAGGTCAATCGCATCTCGCGTCAGAACGACGGGAATTTCTGATTTTTTGATCAATTCTTCGTAGACAATTGCCGTTTGACTATTTCGCCCAGCGTCGCCGCATAATAGCAATACGTCCGCCCATCTTTCCAGTGCCAACGTTTCAGCGAGCGCTTCGTTGGCCAGACTGCCTGATTGGTTTGTTGGTGCGAATAAAACGTCGGTCATATTCGCGGGAACATTTTTTTTCAAGGCGTCAGGCAGTAAAACGCGAGCCTCACCTACGCCAGCTTTAAGCGACTCTTGATAACTTTCTGCCACCGCCAAAAAACCTAATTTGTTACCGCCGATGATTCCCAATTTTCCTGCTTGATTGCGTCGTTCTGGCTTGTTCCATTCGACATCTGGAAAAAGTGGTTTCCCTGGTTCTTGTTTTTGCCAAAATTTCATATCCATTACAAATTTACCTCAATGCTCACCGGGCAATGGTCGCTGCCCATTTGTTCTGGATGAATTTGCGGATTAGTAACGCGATTTGCAATTTCACGCGACGCCAGCCAATAGTCAATCCGCCAACCAACATTTCGCGCTCTGGCGTTGGCCCAATGTGTCCACCAACTGTAAGCGCCAGTTTTTTCAGGGAAAGCCGCTCGGAAAGTGTCAACAAATCCAGCGTCCAAATAGTTCTGAAAACCTTTCCTCTCCTCATTGGTAAAACCGTGTTTGCCAATGTTGGGCTTGGGATTTGCTAGGTCGATTTCCTGATGCGCCACGTTCATGTCACCACAGTAAAGAACTGGTTTTGATAATTCTAATTCTTCCAGATAAGCCAACACCGCCTTGTCCCATTTTTTATATCGCAAATCTAATCGACTTAAATCTTCTTTTGAGTTTGGAGTATAGCAATTGACAATCCAAAAATCGTCAAATTCAGCGGTGATAATTCGCCCTTCGTCGGCTGGATTGCCGTATTCATCGCCCGTTAAATCAAATTGCTCAATGATGTTCGGCGGAAAACCGTCGCGCCAATTTAGAGGCGGGATTTTAGAGAAAATTGCCGTACCAGAGTAGCCTTTTTTGGCGGCGGAATAGAAATGTTCGTGATAATTTGGCATGTCAATTTCAACTTGATCTCTGGTGGCCTTAGTTTCCTGCAGGCACAGAATATCTGGATCGTAAGTGTTGATAAACTTCGCGAATTCACCCTTATTTATAACTGAGCGAATACCGTTTACGTTCCAAGAGAAAAACTTCATAATTTTATTATACCGTGATGATATAATTTAATGAATATGTTGCCAATGTACGATAAGTTTTTGGGCGAAATATCAAGCGGCTTTATGGATGTCGGAGGCGTGAAAACTGCTTGTTATTTTTATCAAGGCGGCTCAAATAAAACTATTTTGCTAATTCACGGCATCGGTGGCGATTTTCACGGGATGATTCCGCTAGCCTACCGCCTGAAAAATGATGCGAATTTGGTGTTTGTTGATTTGCCTTCTCACGGCAGAAGTCAATTGATAAAAGATATGAAAATGAGTGATATTGAAAATTGGGCGATGAATTTGATGTCGGCTTTTGACAGTAAAGGCGTGTCAATTGACGAGGTTGTCGCCCATTCGCTTGGATGTTTGGCGGCAAATAAAATGCGATGCCGGAAAATTTGGTACATCAGTCCTCCGATGAAAACTTCGGTTATGTCGAGAATTTCCTCGTCGTTCTTTTACCGCACTCGTCGAATGAGCCAATATATCTATTTGAACTATTATTTTTCGGTGTTCCGTGGGCTGTGCTTGGTGAATAATAGACAGAAAAATGTCGTGGATTTGATACGGTGGCTGACGAAAAATACGCGAGTAACGCGGCGGCAATATTTAGAGCAATCGAAAATTGCGCGGGATATTTCTCGGGGTGGAAAAATTATTATTTCTGAGCGTGAATTTACGGGATTGATAGTTGGTCGACGGGACAAGATTTCGCTTCCCGTGAACACCGCCGATGGTGCAAAAATTGATAAATTTGTGAAGCTTGATACGGGACATTTGTCGGTGTTGGATAGCCCAGAACTGGTTGCCGAATTGATATTGGCGGAATAATTATTTGCTATACTGTAGATATGAGTAAGAAAGACGATAAAAAACTAATTGTTAATATGATTTCTGAAAGTGAGTTTACCGTTCAGGGTCATGGCGTACATACGGCTTATAAGGAGATTGCGGACGCGCTGCGAAAAAGAAAAGATATTGATATTGAAGTGAATTCTGATCGTCCTGCTGATATTGTTCATATTCAGACTATGGGTTTGTACTCGTTCCGTCATTTGATAAAAAAAGATGGCAAGAAAGTCGTCTCCGCTCATCTTGTGCCGGATAGTTTTATTGGCTCGCTTAAAGGTGCGAAATATTGGAAGCCTTTGGGTCGAGCATGGTTGAAGTTCTTTTATAAAAAAGCGGATTTGGTTTTGGCGTGTTCCGGTATGGTTGCTGATGAGTTGATAAATGACATGCACGTACCGAGGACGAAGGTTCTTTATAATACGATAAATATGTCGCGGTATAAGCATTCTGATGCAGAGAAAAAAGCTGCCCGTAAGAAGCTTGGCTTGAAAGATAGCGATTTTGTAGTAATGGGAAATGGTCAAGTCCAGCCGCGAAAACGTTTGGATATTTTAATAAAAGCTGCCAAAGAAATGCCAGATGTAAAGTTTTTCTGGGTGGGAGGAATTCCGTTTAAGAATTTAGGCGCGGATTATAACGCCATGCAAGATATGATTAAAAATGCGCCGGATAATCTCACTGTAACTGGTGTGATACCTTTGGAAAATGTTCGTGACTATTATGTCGCTGCCGACGTTTTTGTTTTGCCAGCTATGCAGGAAAATCATCCTATGTGCGTCTTGGAGGCGGCTGGCGCTGGCTTGCCGATCATTCTGCGCGACATCCCGCAGTACAATGACACATTTAAGGGCGACGCTGTTATGGCGAAAACGGACGATGAGTTCTTGGAGTTGATCAGTAAATTGCGCAAAGATAAGAAAGCCTATAAGAAAGCGCAACTTGGTGCTGAGAAAATTGCCGAGCGTTTTAATAGTAGTGCGGGCGCTGAACGGCTAGTCGAATTTTATCGATCGCTGATATAAATGATATAATGGGGCTATTATGAGGATAGGACTTTTTACGGACAGCTACAGGCCGTCCATTAACGGTATCGTTTACGTTGTTGAATCATTAAAGCGCGAGCTGGAAGCTTTGGGGCATGAGGTTTATGTTTTTTGCCCAGCAAAGTCTATTAGTCCGTCCAAGCAAGCCGAACTTCTTCACGAAGATGAAAATAGTCGAATAATTCGTTTCCGTTCAATTACGGGCGCGTTTTTTGATGATTACGACACGTCGGTGTTCTTCCCTCCTGTGGTGCAGCGTCAAATTGCCAATATGAATCTGGACGTCGTTCATATTTTTACGCCGTCGCAAATTGGTCTATTGGGCGTGAAGGCGGCGAAGAAAAATAATATTCCTTTGATTATCCAGCATTGTACGGATCTATATGAGTTCGTCGATCATTATCCTGCGGTTTTGCCGGGAGTTTTGGCGTTGGCGGGAGTAGTTTTTCCATTGTCGGTAAAATTGAATGGACAGGATTTGCTGGAAGTTGCCAAATTATATCGTCCGCGTAATGGCGTAACGAAATGGAATAAAGATATTATTGAGCGCGTTATTACTATTTTATATAGCAAGGCGGATGCGGTGATTGCTCTGTCGCGTAAAAGCCGCGATCAATTGGAATCTTGGCAGACTGAAGATTATACGTACGATATTACTTTAATGCCAAACGGCGTGAATGCTCTTCCGCGGGCGAGTGCGAAACGAGTTGCGGAATTTCGCGAGCAATGGGGCCTTGATGAAAAAGATGAAGTGTTTGGCTTTGTGGGGCGTTTGGGTGAGGAAAAGAATTTGCCAATTTTGATTCAGGCGTTTAGTGAGTTTATTGCCGAAGCTCGTCCGAAATCGAAGCTATTGTTTGTCGGTGATTTTGAATATCGAAAGACTTTGGAAAAAATGGCAGCCGAGACGGATTTTGCGGACAGGATTATATTTACTGGCGCCATGCCACGAGAAGATTTGGGCGTGGCGTATAAAGTGATGAAGGTGTTTGCTTTTCCTTCGCTTAAGGATACGCAAGGCTGGGTTCTTCACGAAGCCGCTCACGCTGGAAAGCCGATTGTTATTATTGACAAGGAAGTTTCAGAGGTTGTAAAAGACGGAGTTAACGGCTATTTTGCGGAAAATAATCCAGAAAGCGTTGCGGAAAAAGTAATTGCAATTCTAAAAAGTCCAAAGAAGCAAGCGGAATTTAGCGCTGAAAGTAAAAAGTTAGCCAGCAAGTTTACGGAGCGAAGCCAAGTGAAGAAGCTTGAAAAGCTTTATGAAAATCTGATTAAAGCGCGCGAAAATCAATAAATCTAAGGCTAAGTTTGTAATCGGTATAACTATCTATTAGAGATAAGCCGCCTGGTTTCTCTGTCTTGGTCGCGGCGTTTGATGGTTTGGCGCTTGTCGTAATTTTTCTTACCTTTTCCGAGCGCGATAACGACTTTGATGAATTTTCCGTTTGTTAACAATTTCGTCGGGACAATTGTCATTCCCTGTTTTTTGGCTTCTGTAAAATTGGACAATTGTTTTTTACTTACCAATAATTTTCGCGCCGAAGTGTCGACTGAGCGCGTATTTGCTTCTCCGCGAACGTTTAGCCGCAAGGAAAAACTGGCGTTATTTAGCCATAATTCGCCGTTTCTTAAGCTAACAAATGAGCCTTTAAGCTGGACGTGTCCTTCTCTGGCAGCTCGCACTTCCATTCCAGTTAAAACTAAGCCGGCAACGATTTCTTCGCCAAGTTCATAATCAAACCGTGCGCGACGATTGACAATATTCTGTGTGGCTGGTTTTTTAGTTTTTGGCTTTGACATGGATTATATTATAGCAGGTTTAGTCTTCTGATGATTTTAGGATTTTCATAATGGTTTGCGCTTTCTCTATATGTCCAGAGAGGGACATGTGTGGGTTGTCTGGATTAAAGCGATGGTCATTCGGTCTTAAATCTGCTAATCTTTCAATTATTCCTACTATTGACGGACAGTTTTTTAATTGATCGATATAACTACTCTTCTTCGTCAATTCATATATGCCGTCGATTATTCGGAATGCTAGAGGAAAATCCTTAAAGTCTTCATGCTGTTCGATAAGTGAAAGATTTAACTCCAAGTCACTTAAGGTTTTTGGCATATTGTCGGCCGTACCGTCTTTGAGTTCACCTGAAATAGACCTTATACTGTTTGATAATTCTCTGTAAATATGATCGGTCGGAAGCAGTACGACGTTTCCGGTATGCGGAGACTTTTCCATAGGTTTATATTATAACATTAATTTATATAAATACAAGTGAATTGTCTCTGTTATAATAAGTTAGATGATAGCTGATATTCATATCACTGAAAAAAGTTTTGGCGATAAAACGCTGATGAAAGACGTCAAGTTTAGTGTGGATGATGGTGAGAAAGTCGGCGTGGTTGGCCGTAACGGCGTTGGTAAGTCGACGCTTTTTGGGATATTGGCGGGCACAGATAATGATTACACGGGAGAAGTTATTTTTCGCCGTGGTATTACAATAGCAACTACAGCTCAGGAGCATCACGGTTTGGGTGAGCAAACGGTCATGGCGTATATTCTTAGTGGACTTCCAGAATATTCCAAGCTAAAGAAAATTATTGATGAATATCCGCTGACTATGGGCGACAATATGCGAAAGATTGAGGAATATACACAGGCTCTGGAGCGATTTGACCAAAAAGGATTTTATCAAGTTGAAGAGAAAATTGAGCGAGAATTGAGCAATTTTCAATTAGACGGCTACGGCAATCGGAAGATTTCTTCCTTGTCTGGCGGTCAAAAAAGATTGGTGGAAATTGTTAAAATTATGCACTCGGAGGCGCATTTGGCGCTAATTGACGAGCCGACCAACCACATGGATTACGTTGCGAAACAGCAGTTTATCGACTGGATGAATTCGCAGCCGCATCAAGCGATGCTAATCATTACGCACGACCGCGATGTGCTGGGAAAAGTTGATCGAATAGTTGAGATTAAGGACGGTCAAGCGGTAAGTTACCGCGGAAATTACGACGCGTATTTGAAGCAGAACGCTCAAGCGACGACGGCTGGAATGAACAATTTTGAGCAGATTGAGAAGCGAATTGTTAATCTGAAACAAAAAGTTTTGGACTATCAAAGACTTAAGGAGAAGTCACGTAATCCCGGCACGATTCAGAAATTTAAGCGCTTGGAGAACGAGGCGCGGACGGAGCTGGCGGAATTGTCAGAAATGGAAAAGCCGACGTTTTGGATTGATAAAGAATCTGCTAGTCAATTGGATTATAAATCGGCCGAGCGTTACGGAAAATTCAAGTCGCGTAATATTCGTCTGAGCATAAAGGACGCCTCCAGTCGCAGTCAGCACGTGTTGGTTCGCGCGGAAAATGTGGCGATTGGGATTGGTGAGCGGATATTGTTTGAGGACGTGAATATTGATTTGCGCGAAGGTGAAGCGATTGAAATTAGAGGTCGCAATGGCGCTGGTAAGACTACGTTAATTCGGATGATTTTGGCGTCGGGCAAGAGTTTTGACGGCGGTCCTGTTCTTTATTCTGGCGATTTTTTCCTTGATCCGCAGGTTCGGATTGGCGTATATGAGCAGGAAATTGACGAGCGATATCTGTCTGATCCGCTAGAAAAAGCGATTGAAAAATTGTATATGAGTCGCGATTTGTCGATTTCTGATACGAAGATTCGGCAACTTTTGGCTGACTATTTGTTCACGGACGCTGATCGAATGACGCCGCTGGCTCGCTTGTCTGGCGGACAAAAAGCTCGCTTTCAGATTATTTCCATGCTGGCGAACGACCCGCAACTGCTTATCTTGGACGAGCCGACGAATCATTTGGATTTGCCGAGTATTGAAGAATTGGAAACAGCGTTGGCCAAATATTCCGGCGCGATTCTTTACGTCAGCCACGATAATTATTTTCGCGAAAAACTTGGCGGAAAAGTTGTGCAAATCGGCGCAGAATAAAAATTTTCCG
>CAUUDX010000019.1:0-10820 GCA_963544125.1 uncultured Candidatus Saccharibacteria bacterium
CAGGACTGCCAACTCGTGCACTGTCTACGGTCGAAGTAAATCAATTTATCGACCATTACACCTTCCGACGTGCGATTAGCCATATTAAGAAAAATCGCATTGTCATTGTGGCTTGTGGCACTGGTCGGCCGTTCCTGACCACCGATACCGCAGCCTTAAACTTAGCACTAGAAATGCAATGTGACGCCGTAATTAAAACAACAAAGGTTGACGGAGTTTATGATAAAGATCCTATGAAATTCCCTGATGCTGTTAAAATCGATCACTTGTCTTATCAGGAAGCCCTAACAAATCCTAACATTGCCGTTATGGATAAAGCAGCGATTGGATTAGCTATGGACGAGCACATCCCAGTCGTCATTTGTGATCTACTCACAGACGGGAATATCGCCCGCGCAGCTCGCGGAGAATCCGTTGGTACGCTTATTAGCTAAGTATGCTAGTCTTTTTTCTTATCCAGTTTGTCTAGCTTCAAAAAGCGAACAATTACATAAACGACAAATGTAACCGCAACCAAAGTAATCAACGAACTAACGAACGCTCCGTATAAAAATTCGCCCTTGCGGTCAGCAATTTCTATTGTAAATGAAGCTGATTGTAAACCTTGTTGAGAGCCAACAATCAACTGTACTAATGGATCAATAAATGCTGTTACCAATTTTTTCACAGTATCACCAGCCGCGGTACCAATCGCCAAACCGACTGCCAGACCAACAACACCTTGCTCACGAATAAAATTAACAAATCCAGCCATATGAGTGTCTTTTATAGCTGTACCTGCAATTTTCTTTTCTTTAATGGCAGCAACTTTCGTGACTGTTTTAATACTCTTAGTAGTTAGTTTTTTAGCTGATGCTTTCGCTGCTTTTACACCCTTATTTGTTGGTTTTTTTGACTCAGTAGATTTCGCTACCATAAAACTCCTTTTATTAGATATCTATTCACTAATTTTATCACAGGTGGCATCGCACGCAATCTCACCAGCAGTCTTCATAGACCTCAGTAGCTTTTCGGCAGCTCTTAACTTCCCTACGGCCAAACTATCATACTTAGGCTTACTATTAATATTTTCCTTGTACAACCTATCATACTTAGATTTGCTATTAATAATTTCCTTATACAACCTAATCGCCTCATTTAATAAGTTAATATCCCCATCATGTTTAGCTACTTTACGCATAACATCAGGAAGAAACAGCCTGTTCTTTGAAAAATCCTCCGGCGACAAACTATCATTTACCACGGACGCTACTTGAATAGCCAAATCCCCACTGTCTTGTTTTATTAATTCTCCACATAATTTACCCGCCTCTTCCAAGTTATTCCGAGGATCAGTATCTAGATATATTCCTGACAAATCTTCTATTTTTTTCGCAGCCGCCTCGTATCGCTCGTTCAATTGATCAATTCGAGCATTATATTCATCCAATAAAAGTAATCTACCTGGAATAGACGGAAACGTTAACATTTGTAAAAGTGCAAATTTTCCATAACCATCCCTATAATCTCTCCTGTCAGGAAACATAAACCATGGGCGTTTATCTATAAATTCAGCCCAGTTGACAGTTGCCGGCAATTGTTTTAATAACTCATCAGTTTTCAAACTATCTTGAGATTTCAATTCGCCGCAGGAAAATTTATCAAGCGGATGGCTTGACGTAAACCCAACGGCCGTAGTCATCTCACAACATAATTCCTCTGTCAGAACATCTATCATAAACGATCTATCGCTCCCACGATCAAACAAAGTAATAAACGTGTGTTGATTTGCATAACTAATGAAATGTTCAATTCCTAATTTTTCTAAACATTCTGACGCAACAATTGTATGCCCATAACAGTTAGCAGCTTCGTCTTTGGCAATGTTTTCCGCTTCAAGCGGACTTGAAAAATAACCCGTTGACCTAAAATGAAGCGTTTCACGAACAAGCTCGGCAACAGATTTGGCTGCTTCCGCTACATCATCAAACGTCTTATCCGACTCTTCGTATGCGCTTTTTATCTTGTCAAGTTTCTCTGATTCTAATAAGGGTTCTCGTCTAATGCCCTTTTTTTCTGCTATATCACTTCTCGGAGTTAATAATTGGGCAGATAAATATCGATCATCAAATGATATATATGGTTGCTCGTCTAATTGTTTACTCAGTCGCTCATTCACGAATTCATATTATATACTAATATAGTATATTTTACAACCGTTCTGGCGCCACGATCCCCAAAATAGCCAGTCCAGCCTTAAGAATATCGGCATAAATTGCCACGATTCCTACACGATGAGCCTCTTTGTCACTGCCAATAACCTGATTTTTCTCGTAATATCTATTGAATTCCTGCGCCAGCTCAAACAAATAAGTACAGATATGATGCGGCTCTAAACTTTCTTTGGCGCGATTAACCACATCCACGTACTCGCTTAATTTCCTGACTAGCATTTTGTCCTCGTCAAACAACTTCGTCGGAAAAGCAATCTCCTTATCTGATTTTGCCAAAATACCTCGTGCCCGGGCGTGAGCATACTGCAAGTAGCTTCCCGTATTTCCCGTCAAACTTACCGCGTCATTAATATCAAATATGACGTCGCCGCCGATCTTCACTTTCAAGAATTGATAACGAAGCGCGCCAGATATCACGTCATCAGTCGGCTCGCCGCCGGCTTGCTCAATTGCTTTCTTAAACTCATCAAATAGCCAACCAATAGTGACAACTTCACCTGTTCGCGAACTCATTTTTCCAGTTGTTAATTTAACCAAGCCAGTCGCATAATTGAATAATTTTCCTTTCAAGGCCGGAATTGACAATTCACTAGCCGCAATCACACCACGGAAGTATGCTGCTTGCTCCTCGCCGTTTACTGTAATTGACAAGTCCAAATTCGGATAATCCTTATATTTCAACTGAATCAATCCCATATCGTGCGCACCATAAAGACCATTGCCATGAGATCCAATAAACACATTATCGAACGCGCCGTATTTGCTGCCCTTAAAAACATACGCACCGTCAGATTTGGTAAACACCTCTGGAGTTTTCTCTTTAATCAGAGATTTGCCCAATTCTTCAGTTTCGCTCTCAACATAACGTCGCTCAATTGGCACGTTTCCAAGTCGCCCAACATTAGAGTCAATCTCATCAAAACTCCAACTTTTACAGATTTCGTAAACTTGTTTATATAGCGGATCATCCAGGACGAATGATTGCTTAGCTAGTTCATCAATTTCTGCCTTCGCTTCTGGAGATTCTTTCGCCGCACGAGCACCTTCAACGTACATGCGACTCATAAATTCATTTCGTTTATCAGCTGGGATTTCGTTCAATTTATTTACATCGCCGTCAATCTCACGCAAAATTGCCCACATACTTTTACCGACATGCGTTCCGACATCACCGTGATAACTCACTCGATGCACAATTGCGCCATCAACCGCCAGCAAGTTAGCCATCGTGTCCGCCAAAATCGCATTCAAAGCGTGTCCGATGTGCATCGCCTTAAATGGATTCGGGCAATTAGTTTCAATCACGACCGTCTGACCAGCGCGCTTCGTCGTTGGCTCTTTTTTCAAAGAATTTAGAACGGATTGATCACTCAGTTTCACATTGATAAAACCTGGACCAGCCACGCTTACTTCGCTAAAATCTTCTTCCTTGCGCAGATTTTCAGCAATCATCTCCGCAATTTCACGCGGATTCTTCCCTAGTGGCTTAGCCAATTGCAACGCCACATTTGTAGCAAAGTCACCAAACTTCGGATCAGGACGCGTCAATTGCACCGATATATCTTGATCAAAAAGTTGCTTCACTACTTGAGAAATAATCTGTTCCATACTGTCTAGTATACAACAGAGGTGGACTATTATCTAGCTAAATCTCTACGCAGTTTCGTCAAGTTCTTCCAGCTCCAGACTTAATTTCGTCGCCGAACTTGGGCTAGATCCTTTCACGTGTTGCAATACGTAAGTCAACGCCGACATATCGTCTCGACTCAATACGCCTTCGGTAAGTCCGTGAATATCTTTTTCTTCAGCCATTTTATTCCTTTTTGTTTTAATTTTTTATACAGTAAAATGATATCACATTATTTTTAATTTGTCAATAACTAGAACCTTGCGACCACTTACTTGGCTTTATTTTTGTCCGATCGGCGCTTATATTCTTCTGCTATAACCCTACCTATTTCGCTGTCTTTTAAGTACTCTTTGCATGACGATAATAAACGCTCGGATACATCAGAGTCCTTCATCTCTAGCGCCTTTCTATATGAATTGCTAAACGCCGCAAGCATACCGTCTTCATCTTTCATGATTCTAATAGTAAGCTTTTTGTCCTCTGACGACACATAAACAAATATCAAGTCTGCGCCAGATTTCAATGCCGTATGAATCGCTGCAGAGCCCATTTCACTGCGAGGCTTTGAACCTACTGAGTCATCCGCTGAATATCCAGCCAAAACCAAAGACCCACCATCCTCAACAAATTTAACCGCTTCTTCGTAATGGTCTGTTGAAAAGTGAACCGGTTTTTTACTCTTTTTATCTACCCATTCATATGGCACACCAAAAAAGTTTTTAGCGCCAAACGCAAGATACTGTATAGCCTCTAGGTTGATTCCGCCAACGCCCTTCTTAATCCAATCTCTATTTGTCGACGCTACGCCAATATTAATTTTGTTCAACAAAGACGCTAAGTAACTAGCCGTAGGAACATCCTCTCCATTGAAATGTGTTGGCGCTATAACACTTCCCTTACCTTCTTCTTTGGCTTTTTTGGCGGCTTCAATTAAGATATCTTCGCCAATTATTTCAACTTCCTTTTTGCCATGCATTAAGCCCATCAGCAGCTTAAGTCCAGAGGAAAGCCGAACGTCTGTTTCTGGTAATCCCAATTCTTCTCCAGCTGCCGCAAGTTTTTCTACCGCCGAATTGTTAGTTAGTCCAAAAGGTTTACTGTGCTTTTCTCGTCTACCACGCACCCATTTCTTAAGAGAATCAAGCGCAACCGACAGAGAAAAACCCTCTCTCTGTGACTCAGTTTCTTTTACGTCAATATCAGACTCTTGATAGAAAACTTTATTGAACAATTCTTGCTCTTCTGGGGTTGGGGTAAACTTATCTATTCCTGCAGTCATTTTAACTATCTCTCCTTATTACGCAGCCAATACCGGATCATATTTATCACGCATATACCCCAATATCGCTTTCCCACCAAACGCCTCCAATATGCGACACTGCTCTTCACGAGCCGCCTTTGAGTAAGACGCTTCATGCGAAACATTGGCATAAGCTTCAACTTCATCAGGATTAGGCTTAATAGTCTCACCAAATACCAGTCGCACAACTTTTTTACCCAAAAGCCACTTTAGATGTATCGCATTGTCATTGAGTTGATTAGGATTTCTCTTCTGACCCTCAACCTGCATAAGTACAGGAATTATAGTAGCACCCGTCGCCAGGCTTAGATGAGGAGCTAATTTACCCGCCTTTTCTGGCAGTTCACCGTTATTTTTTATCCCAATATTGCTCATCGGGTTATGCGCTGCAGTAATAACAGAAAGTCCACTATCTGTTATTTTTTCTTGCAGACCTAAGTAATCGTCACCATTAAACGGCAACGCGTACTTATTATCAATAGCATCTTTTTCCACAGACAGATCTCTTCCATACGGAACCTGAAAAAAGTTATCCATCCCAACAAGTTTATATGGTATCCTCTGATGCCAAAGACCCATATTAGTGGAGGCTACTGTCACGCCTATATGTCTAAACTCAGAAACTACGCTAGCAACAGTCGAAACATCAACGTCTGTTAGGTGACTCGTAGCAAATATAACACCCTTGTTTTCCTCGGTTTTCTTAGTTGCCTTAAAAGATTATCAGCCCCCTCAACGACAACATCCCCCACATTACCAAAAAGCAAATCAGTAACCAATTCAAGAGGAACGCGCAGTCTTCTTGGGCTCGGATCATACAGACCTTCAGATGCGCCCTTTTTAGCGCACTGTTTAATCTCTTCTATAGCCTCAAATCCTGAAAAAGTCTTAATTGTTTTCACGATGCTCTTAATTATACAATATAAAGCCCTATATTGTCAATATAGATCTAATCAAACCAAAGAATAACGGATGTGAACGAAACGGTCGTGACTTAAATTCTGGATGTGCTTGCGTTGCTACAAAATATCGATGGTCTGGCGCCTCAACAAATTCTACTAACTTACCATCTGGTGAAGTTCCAGAGACAATCAAGCCTCCTCGTTCAATTTCTTGAATAAACTTTTGATTCACTTCATATCGATGACGATGACGTTCAACTACTTCAGCTGCATCGTATGTCTTGGAAATAACGGAACCTGGCTTTAGGTTGGCTACATAATCTCCAAGACGCATAGTCCCCCCTGTAGACTCTTTGCCTTGCTGCCCATCCATAATATACACTACGTTGTTATCAGAATCAGCACCGAATTCTTCGCTATTAGCGCTTGTCAAACCTCCCAAACGCGCCGCGGCAATAACTGCAACCTGCATTCCCAAACAGATACCCAGATATGGCTTATCTTTCATTAAGCAATACTTTGCAGCAGCAATCTTACCTTCTACGCCACGAGATCCAAATCCCCCCGGAACAACAATAGCATCAACACTGTCAAAATCTGCTTCATTTGCAGTCTCAGCATTAATCCATTTTATAGATATTTCACTTTTATTTGCCCAAGCCGCAGACTTAAGTGCCTCTGTTACAGATAAATATGTGTCAGAATTATCTATATATTTAGCAACCAAACCCACTGTAACGCGCTTAGCATACTCTGATGTATCTCGCTTGGCTAAATGTTGCCAACGTCGTAAATCTGGCTCAACTGAATTATTAGTAAATTCGCCAAGTAGCTTACCTAAGTCGCGGTATACCGTTAGTGGAACTTCATATACAGTATCTACATTTGGCATCATCACGATTCCTTCGCTGCGAATACCAGACGAAATAGAAATTTTCTCGCCAATACTACGCGGCGGTTTATCGTGACCTTCTGTACGAACCGCCACGACATCAGGCATAATTCCAAAACCACGCAAATCAGCCAAGGCGTTTTGAGCGGGTTTTGTCTTATATTCATGCGACGCCTCTAAGAATGGTACATACACAACATGAACAAATAGACAATTTTCGCGACCAACATCTAGAGCGAATCCTCGAATAGCCTCAATAAAACTGAGCCCTTCGTAGTCACCGACCGTACCACCGATCTCTACGATATGAACATCACCCTCAGCAGCCAGATGAATAGCTTTCTTAATAGAATTAGTTAAATGAGGAACCATTTGTACTGTTTGACCGCCGAATTTACCAGCTCTCTCGTCTGTAATCAAATCACGCAATAATCGGCCAGATAATGTTGCATTTTTTTGCGTTAATTCCAAATCCAAAAAACGCTCATAATGGCCCAAATCTAAGTCAGTTTCAGCACCGTCTTTTGTCACAAAACATTCGCCATGCTCTTTTGGGTTTAATAGTCCAGCGTCAACGTTCAAATATGGATCACATTTTTGGACCGAAACAGAGATACCTTTAGCTTGAAGAACAGCACCAATGCTAGCGGCAGTAATCCCCTTGCCTACACCAGACAACACGCCGCCCGTAACAAATATATATTTGCGCGATGACGACATATTATTCGCAACCGTCACAAATAGTCAGACTCGCTGGGTCAACTGGTGCCGCAACAGTACCGTTCGACTTTGCTTGATCATCGGCTGCTTCTTGCGCTGCCTTAAGAGCTGCATCAATAGCGCTTAATTTTTCTTCCAAAGTCATGTCATCAGTAATAATCTGATTTGCGTTCATTTTCATTTTCCCCTATATTTAGTAGTTACTTAACCAATTTTACGCTAGATATAGTGCTTATGCAATAAAATGCAGCCAATTACCCGTTGTAGTTTTTTCATCAAGTTCGCCAATTGGTGCAACGTATATTTGCGGATTTTGGCAACGCGGCATAAAATCAGCCAGTTTCTCTTTATAAGCCGCCATTGCCGCATCTTTCTCAGATTCTGGAAGTTCAGTCACGTTAGTCTTTAAGAAGACCGCTCGCTTTTTATCATCCCAAACCACAAATTCCGCCTTACCGTTTCGGAACGCATTTTCTGAATGACGCGCAGTCGGTTCCGATATCCAAATTATAGAATTACCAAAGCGCGCAAAGTGCAGTGGCGTCACCAGAGGTGTTCTATCAGCATTCACGGTTGCCAACGCGCCAACTTCAACAGTATCTAATATTTCTTTCGCTAATTCGTTCATATCATCAACTCCCATTATTTCGTGGTATTAACTTCGTAACTAGTGTTTGTGCTTTCAAAGAAATTCACCAATTCCAGCGTATCGTTGGCAGCTGCCATCCATTTGGCTGGATTTGGCACGTTATATTCAGGTTCAAAACCTAATTCTTGCAAGCGACGGTCGGTCATGTGCATGACATATTGATTAACATAATCAGCGTTCAATCCCAAAATTCCCTTCGGCAGCATGTCCTTATTGTAGGCCTTCTCAAGTTCTACCGCTTGCAAAATCAAATTACGGATTTCTTCTGCGAATTCCTGTGTTTGCAATTCTGGGTTCTCGTCCAAAATTGTCAAAAGTAGATTGATACCAAACGTCAGGTGAAGATTTTCGTCACGAGTAATCCAGTCCAGTAGTGAGCCGACATTACGCAACAAATTACGCTGACGGAAACTCATTCCAACCATAAATCCTGAATAGAACCAGATTCCTTCCAGCACGATGTTATACGCCACCAACGAACGAACAAAATCTTTCTTACCTTCCAGAGAATAAATATCCAAATTCGGATCAAGCATCACGTCCAAATGCTTATTCTGGAAGTCAGCCTTGTCAGCCAACGACTTTTTGCCAAACCCCGCAGCGTAAATTTCCTCACGATCAAACGGAAACGTCTCAATAATGTATTCAAACGTCATAAAGTGATTAGCTTCTTCCCACATCTGTTTTGACAGATATAATTGAGCTTCCGCCGCATTTACGTATGGATAAATACCAAACGCCAATGATTTATTAATCAATAGCTCATTTGGATTCAAATAGCTAATAACCGTTTTCAATGCGTGTTTTTCATCGTCTGAAAGTTTTTCAAAATCAGCCAAATCTTGGACTAATTGAACTTCGTTTGGAAACCACGTGTTAGCAACTGCTTGATTGTAAAGATCGTACGCCCAAGGGTAACGAATCGGGTGAAGTGACAATCCATCACGTAATCCTGAACCTAAAATTCCCATCTTAATTTCCTCCTTTATTTATTAATTTTCGCAAATCCAAATCCACGAACTTTACTGTTTGTGCGAACTTTTTGTTCTGCAATTTTATCAACTGAAACTGTTGTCTGCTCTGATTGATGACGTGGCTTAACGTGCAGATAATAAGTTGTCTTCAATCCACGTTTCCAAGCCTCCGAATAAATCTTCACATATTCGTCAATATCACGCGTTTCCAGATACATATTGCGACTAATCGCCTGATCCACCCACTTCTGCGCCCTAGCCGCCACTTCAATAAACGCGTACGGACTAAGTTGGAAGCTTGTCTTATAAACATCCTTGATGTTTTGCGGAATGCCGTCAATATCTTGAATGTCACCTTGAGCCGCAAAAATCTCATCTTTCAAATCATCCCACAATCCAAGTTTCTTCAAATCTCGAACTAAATTATGGTTCACTTCCAAAAACTTTCCATTCAAAGTTGAACGACTGAAAATCTGCGCAAATTGCGGATCAATTCCAGGAGTCGTTCCCGCCACGTGACCGATGTTAGCTGTCGGCGCAATTGCCATAAGGGTTGCATTTCGCATTCCCTTCTTCACCTTCTTTCGCAAACTGTCCCAATCCAGTCGCGTCTTTTGGTCTATTTTCACCTTAACACCACGATCTTTCGACAATTTATCAACCGTATCAATTGGAAGGATTCCCTTGCTCCAGCCGCTACCCGCGAACGTTGGGTAACTACCCAATTTCTTCGCCAAGTCAGCCGACTGGTCAATTGCGTGATAACTAATGAACTCTGTCAATTGATCAACCAAATCATACGCTTCTTTTGATTCGTAGCAATATCCCAATTTTTCCAACACGTCAGAAAGACCCATAATTCCCAAACCAATTGCTCGAGTTTGCTGATTCGAATGCATCGCTTCTGGAATTGGCGTTTGGGTGATGTCGCACAAATTATCCAATTGTCGCACCGCCGCACGAGCCGCTTCTTTCAATCTATCCCAATCCCAAGTCTTATCCTCGCCAAGAAATGCCGACAAATTAATGCTCACCAAATTACACGTTGCAATATTATTTTTATCCTGCGGTAATGTAATTTCCGTACACAAGTTACTTAGATGAATCGTACCAGTATTGTTATTCAATGCTCGCACGTTAATTGTGTCTTTCCAAGTCAGCCACGGATGTGAAGTTGCCTGCAAGCTAGTCAAAATGCGCTTAAATTGTTGACGCGCCGAAATTTTATCAAACGTACGCAATTTTCCAGCTTCCGCCATCTTGACGTATTCTTTATATCTAGCTGAAAACTCTTCACCGTATAATTCTGTCAAATCTGGAGTTTCTGCAGGATCAAACAAATACCAATCTTGATCTTTTTCTACTCGCTTCATGAATTCATCAGAAATAAAGACCGCGGTATTCGCAAACCTAGTTCGTAGATATGGGTCACCAGAGTTTTGACGAAGATCGACAAATTGATCAAAGTTCAAATGCCAGTTTTCCATGTAAATTGCAGCCGCACCAGCCTTTTTACCCTTACGAGAAACCGCAAACAACG
>CAUUDX010000020.1:0-10724 GCA_963544125.1 uncultured Candidatus Saccharibacteria bacterium
AAAATTGATTTTTCCTAGCAATCCACTCCGGCGTTTGCCTGACTAAGTATTTATCGTCCTCGGTGCTATGAAGGTTGATTTTTACAGATTCCTCTAGCCATACGCCGCCGCTTGAGCCTTTGAACAGAGCCACGCCTTCGGATTTCAATTTGTCGCGCACAAAAGATCCAGCTTCGATAGCGTTCTTACACTCCTTCACTTGACAGCCTCTCTGGCGAGCAGCTGGCGCCAAATATTGATTAGCTTTCTCGCCAACCGTCACAACCCAATCCAATAAATCCGGGCTACAATGAGAACCAAGTTCAGCATGAGCTTGCTCGAAAACCCCCTTTAAGCCATTCATATTGCCAAGTACAGCAATTCGCTGCGGAGTCTCAATCCGATATAAAGACTGTAAAGCGGCCAAAGCAGTCAACGGCGTCGAACTATAACTATCATCAATCAGCCAAGTATTGTCAGCACCTCTCAGTAGATTCATTCTACCCGGTAGCGGACGCAAACTCTCTACGCCTTTTTTTACGTTCTCCTCGCTCTCGCCAAATGCATATCCAATAGCCGCCGCCACAATTGCTGGGCGAATGTTATGCTCGCCAATCAACTTGACATCAACCTCTAGTCCGTTAGGATTTTCTGGCGACATTATAAATCCATGATGCCCATCTTTCAAGGAGAAGCTGCGATCGTCAAAATTATATTCCGCCACCGGATCGCTACCGTAAGTGGTGATATTCGGATTTGTCAAAAAACTAGCAAAACGCCCGTCGATATCGTCGCGATTTATCATCGCCATCCGTGAAAAATTCGCCAGCGAAATCATCTCATTCGCCACTTCCTCCAAGGAATATTCAACCTGCATTCGACCATTCGTCACAGAAGTTACAACCGTAATATCCGGCACAACATAAGCCTTAAACCAATCATTATAGCCAAGTTCCTTTGGATTAAACTCCTGAACAATCACTTGAACTTCCGGTTTTTCAGCCTTGATTCTCTTCTTTACGGCGCGCATCACTTTCCACCATTTGAACAAGCCTTTTTCAGGCATTTTCACGCCCATCATCTGAAGGAAAACGTCAGCTTTCGTCTTCGGCTCTTCATTGCGAAGTTGAATATCAAATTGTTGCGCCAAAACCGTACCGATAGCTATTTTTGCACTAGCCTTTCCAGCGCTACCAGTTATCACCACAAGCTTCACATCTGGATGAACAGCAAAAAATTCTCGCACTAATTTTGCTAGTTTTTCTTCCCTCTTTTTTGAAACAGTAACCATAACTATATCATACCATAAGCATTATAGAAGAGCTGCTACGCGCCCACCCGGGGCATATTTGAATATGTGTTTGTCTTTCAATTGGCAAGCATAGGAGAATGCCCCTATGCGTACCAGCTCATGTTTAATTATGCATTATCGCCCAAAAAAACACAAGCATCATTTCTCATTTACATATTCTGGCAAAACTTCCCCAGCTAAAACTACCGCCATCAAAACTGCAAATCCACACATAATTGACGGAATTCCGATAATAGTCGACGGATCAATAATATTGACAAACGTCGTAGGCGCCATAAATAGAACATATCCCACAATCAACGAACCTAGAGAGCGCCTAATATGTTTGCTGGAGGTTTTGCTACTAACATACGCATAAGCAATTGCCACAAATAACAGGCCATAATAATACAAACCATACCACATTCCGACGCCCGGCTGGTTTTCAAAAATCACATAATTACCCAGGCAAGCCCCAGACTTAATTCCGTTAGCCTCCAATAGAAAATAGCTAATAAATATTGCGGCAAAAGTGTAACCAAGCACAGGAATCCATCGCCTCTTATCACCAGAAATTTTATATATCAAATGAACCCCCAAAGGCGGAAGCATAGTAATTGCAATATAACCAAGTTTAGCCCAGCCGAGATTATCCAGGAGAATCGCACCCTCACAAACGTTATATTCGGCCCATTGGAACAGCGCCAAACAAATCAACAGCATGATCACAATCTTCGTCACGGCATTAAATTTATATTTCCAAAAAGTATATATCGCCAAAATAATTTCAATTGTCAGCGTCGCCAACATTACTGCTGGAGAAAAACAGTAGAGTCTCGGTTTTTTAATCTTGTCCATGTGTGAATTATATATTATTTTTCATCCCGCGTTTTCTATCATTTTCAGCAATTCTTGCTCATCGATGATTTTCGTGCCGTATTGCTCAGCCTTTTTCAATTTACTCGCGCCAACCTTACCGCCAGCCACCAAATACTTTGTATCCTTAGAAACTGCGGTTTGAAAAACTCCGCCAAGACTACGAATTTTATCCGCAGCAACGTCGCGACCCATAGATTGCAGTGTGCCAGTAATAACAAAACTTTGCCCACTCAAACCTCCAGATTTTTTATTAAACTGAGGAATGACACCTAGCTCTGTGAATTTATTGAGCAATCTTACATTGTCCTCATCAGCAAACCACGCCACCACAGATTCGGCAACAATTTCACCCACGCCATCAACTTGTCGCAGATCATCAATCGTCGCTTTCGCCAAATTTTCCATGCTCTCAAAATGATTCGTCAAATCAATCGCCGTTTGCGCGCCAATATGACGAATTCCCAGACCGTACAAAAATCGCTCTAATTCTGGACTTTTTTTATCAGCAATTGCCGAGATTAACTTTTGTGCAGAAATCTCAGCGAATCGATCTAGCTTCAGCAAATCATCCTTTGTAAGTGTAAAAATATCCGCCAAATCGCCAACCAAACCGTTGTCAATCAAAACTTCCACGTTCTTTTCACCTAACGTATCAATGTCAAGCGCGCCCTTAGACGCGAAGTGTGCCAAAGCTCGCTTCAAAATCAGCGGACCATTAGAGCCCTTAACTCGGTAAACAGCTTCACCTTCCGGTCGCACAAATTCCAACTCCGGATATTGCCGTTTTAGCTCTGCTTCATAATCAATTGGCTCAGAATCTGCAGGTCGCAATTCCTTCAAAACATTCTCGACTTGCGGAATAATATCGCCAGCCTTAAAAATCACCACAGTATCGCCTCGCCGAATATCCAAACGCTCAATTTCATCGGCGTTATGCAAACTGGCGTGCTGCACCGTAGTTCCCGCCACCACTACTGGATCAAACACAGCCACCGGAGTTGCCGCGCCAGTTCGCCCAATAGAAATCACTATATCCCGAACAATCGTTGTAGCCTCTTCAGCCGCATACTTATAAGCCACCGCCCCACGTGGATTTTTTCCCACCATTCCGAGATTGTCGTATATCTCTCGATCGTTAATCTTAACAACCAGCCCGTCCGTATTAAACGACAAGTCATGACGCTTGTCGCTCCATTCATCGACAAATTTCATCACATCAGACAAATTGTCAAAAACGCTAGCCTGCTGATTACGAGAAATCCCCAGCGCCGTCAAAGCCTCGTAAGCAAAACTATTCGTCGGAACTTCCGAACCATCATCGCGAATCACATCATATCCGCGAAAATGCAACGGGCGCGCCGCCACCAGCGCAGGATCTAATTGACGAATTGTCCCCGCAGCCAAATTGCGTGGATTAGCAAATGTAGGCAACCCTAGAGATTTCTGCTTTTTATTAAGCTCCTCAAAATCTCGTTTCAGCATGACAATTTCGCCACGAATCTCAGTTCGCCCACGCAAAAAATTTTCAAAACCCGCCGCTTCACGCAGACGAAGCGGTACGTTTTTAATAGTTCGAACATTATTCGTTACATCTTCGCCAACAAAACTATCGCCGCGTGTCACAGCTTGGAATAGCACGCCGTCGACATAAATCAACGCGCACGCCAATCCGTCCATTTTTATATCCGTAAAAAATTCATGTCGCTGACCCGGTATCAATTTATCAGTTCGCTCAATCCACGCCTCAACTTCACTTTTATCGAAAACGTCATTCAGACTAACCATTCGGCGCGCGTGCTTCACTTTTTGAAAACCATCAAGCAGCTTATTTCCAACTCGCTGCGTAGGGCTATCAATGGTAATCAACTCTGGATGATCCGATTCAATCTTCTTCAGTTCATCCATCAAGCTGTCATAAACCGCATCACTCACACTCGGCTTATCTAAGGTGTAATATTCGTAGCTATAACGATTTAACAGGTCTTTAATTTCGTCAATTCTTGGTTTTTTTGGTGTCACTTTCAACCACCTTCCTGTAGAACAAATAGACATACACAGAAGCCATAATTATCGTTACATAGAGCAAAATCAGACCAGTTGTCGGGACAATTGGCAACCAATCAATACCGCTAATCCAACTCTTCATCGCTCCGTCAAGCAGAATTACCGGAATCAGAACGACCGCCCACAAAAGCACAGCCAAAACAACAGCCCACGCAAATCTCAGCAGAATTCGTAATCTTCTCCCCGTCACAATATCGCCCGACAAACGCAGCGCATGGAACGGATACATCCCTGGCAACGTTACAATGATCATCGCAAAAACCGTAGAAGTCGCCCAATAGACAGACATCGCCACTATCAGAATCGCCGCACCGCCAGCCGCCATCAGAATCGGCGTTTGATTTAACACTCCTGAAGCATTAAGCGCGCTATAGATAATCACAGCCACGGCCGCAGGAACCATTTGAATTAGAAAAACCCCGATGACAATTATCAGTGCAATTATAGGCGACCCCGAACTATACAAGCCATCGCGCATTTTCGGTTTTTTACCGATTAAAATAGCTCGCGTTAGCCAAACGGATGACAACCAAGTTAATAGTCCCAGAAAGATTCCCGCCGCTTGCTGCACATTTCCGCCGGCCGTTCCACTGCCAGAAATATAGCTAACCGCAACGCCAGAAAATAGGCTAATTGTTGTATAAATTCCGCCGAATCCGTTTGACTCAGCCTGATTCATCACATCTTTAAGTTGTTGATATGTATCTTGCGACATGACACTAGCTAAGGCAAACGTCAATATCGACATAACGATAATTAACGCCAAAAAAGTCTTCTTATTGCGCCACACCAGACGGCAAGCTTCGCTAGTCAGCGACCAATATCCCGGAATCTTAAGATCTCGCTGGTAATCTCGTCGCTTAGTTAACCGAAAACTACGATGAGGGCGGCGCCGCAGAAAATTACGTCGCTGCTGATTTAATTTACTAAAATCGCGCTTAATACCAGGCCATACACCTTTTTTATGATCAGCATTTGGCTTCTTAGGATTCTTGACTACTCGTTTTTTGGAGGTTTTCGTCGCCATAATTACATCTTTGTTGCGTTATTTCTCAACCTTGCAATTCTGTCTTCTAGCGGTGGATGAGTACTAAATAGTTTCGAGAAAAATCCGGGTTTCAAAGGATTATTCATGAACAAATTGGCGGTGGAAGAACTTTGTTTTTGCATTGGTCTGCCGTATTGACGTAATTTTTCCAGCGCGCTCGCCAATCCTTCAGTATCGCGAGTCAACAAAACACCCGAAGCGTCCGCCAAATATTCACGCTGCCTGCTGACTGCCAATTGAGTTATCGTTGCTAAAAGTGGCGCCAATATAACAACAATCAGCCCAAGAGCGTAGACAATAGGATTTACATCTCTATCACGGTCATCGCTATAAAACATCATTCTCAGTGCCAGGTCTGCAAACAAACCAATCGCACTAACCAGACCAAAGGCAATCATACTCACACGAATGTCATAATTTCGCACGTGACTCATTTCATGCGCCATAACCGCCTCCAGTTCACGCTTGTCCATAATATCCAAAAGCCCAGTGGTTGCGCCGACAATAGCATGATTCGGATCACGACCAGTAGCAAATGCGTTCGGAGCTGGATCGTCAATAATGTAGACTTTCGGCATTGGCATACCAGAGGCAATCGCTAGATTTTCTACTACTCGCCAAAGCTCAGGAGCGTCATTTTTGCTGATCTCCTGCGCGCCTGTCATCATCATAGCCAGCTTACCCGCTATAAAATATTGCAACCAAGCATATAACATCGCACATATAAAAATAATAAGCGCCAATGAATAGCTATCAGTTGCCGCACCAACAAATAGACCAATAATTCCAATAATCATCACAAACACAGCCATAATTAATATTGTGTTGCGTTTGTTTTGAGAAACTGCATTGTACATATGTTAATTATACCAAAAATCGCCCGCTAAAAATAGGCGAGCGATCTTCAATTTCAGGGTTCAATTAGAACTTTACTTCAACTGGATTTTCGACGCTTGCACGGTCCTCAACGTCGAAGAATTCCTTAGCTTGGAATCCAAACATTCCCGCGATAATGTTTGTTGGGAAAGTCTGAATTTTTGTGTTTAAATCACGAACGCCACCATTGTAGAATCGACGAGCCGCTTGAATCTTATCCTCAGTATCAACCAGCTCTTGTTGCAATTGCAAGAAGTTTTCATTAGCCTTCAATTCTGGATAAGCCTCAGACACGGCAAACAAGCTCTTCAATGCACCCTCTAAAGCATTCTCAGCCTTAGCAGTTTCAGCCACGCTGCTAGCATTCATAATTGCTGAGCGAGCTTCTGTAACCTTCTCGAACACTTCTTTTTCGTGCGTAGCGTAGCCTTTTACTGAGTTTACCAAGTTTGGAATCAAATCAGTTCGGCGCTTTAGTTGAACAGTAATATCGCTCCACGCCTCTTCTACGCGGTTGCGTAGTACCACCAAACCGTTGTACGCACCGATTACAGCTCCTGCGAGTATTAATAAAACTACTACTATAACAATAAGTACAATTACCAATGGACTCATTTCTTACCTTTGTCCCTTTCCTATTCAATATTATTTTCTTTACAACTTTGGTGCGCAAGGCGGGAATCGAACCCGCACGACTTTTGGTCAAGGGATTTTAAGTCCCTCGCGTCTACCAATTCCGCCACTCGCGCTTATTTATATTCACATGCCAGCACACACTACCAGCATTCTCATATTATACTATATTTACTAAGTAAAATGTACAATTTCGCAAAATAAAAAATAGCCCAATATTTAGAGCTATTTATCAACCATTTGGAGGCACGTACGAGAGTCGAACTCGTCTAAAAGGTTTTGCAGACCTCTGCGTAACCGCTCCGCCAACGCGCCACCTGCTTTATTATATCAAACTAAATTTTCTTTGAATATACCACTACCGCCATCTACTCAACTAATGATCATAGTATACTTGGTGCGAGCGAGAAGACTTGAACTTCCACGAGCGCAATGCTCACTAGCCCCTCAAGCTAGCGCGTCTACCAATTCCGCCACGCCCGCATAACCACTTACCATTATACCCAATTACGGGGTTTTGTAAACGGACTTTTTCTCTGTAGCCCAATATTGAACATCGACATAGCGATCGACAGGATTGACAACTTCGGTATTTGCGTCGAGCGCCTTAACGTTTCGAATATGGATATAGTCAAACTTCGGCTGATATAGGGCAATTGCTGGAGCATCTGCTTGCCAAATGGCGGCGAACTTCGCGTAACGATCAGCACGCTGCTTAGCTGAAATCTTTGACCTACCGCTCTCCAAAGCATCGTCCGCTATGGCGTTATTGTAATTGGAGAAATTCAAACCATTGTTGGTTGCCTGCGAAGAATGCCAATAGGCGTAAACATCGGGGTCGCCGCCTAAGGAGAGCTCATAAACCAGCACGTCAAAATTGCGCGGCTGCAAAACTGTCTGAAGAATATTTTGAGTGGCATCGTTTGGATCGACAACCTTAATGTCCGATTCTATATTCAGCTCGTCATACCAAACTTGAGCCAAGTACCTAGCGACCTTTTCATAATTGCTATTCTTCAAAACAACCACGTTGAGTTTTAACTTATCATTTCCCTTCTGGCGAACATTATTTACGCTCTTCCAACCCTCAGCGTCCAGTAGAGATTTCGCTTTCTTGACGTCATAACTAGACGAATTCAAATTCTTTCCTAGGAATTTGTTAAGCGTTGGGCCAGATAATTCTTCCGTAGACAATGACAAAGATTGACGTAGTTTGGACGTATCGACACTGAGCGACAAAGCTTGACGAACAGCTTTTGATCGCAAGAACTGACTATTGTTATTAAACAGCGCATAAACTCCGTTATTCAAAGAATGCGCTTCTGCAGCATACATAGATTTCACCTCGGCAGATTGATCGTTGTAAACCAATTCTGGAGTTCCTGTAATTTCTCGCGTACGCAAACTTTTCGCAATGTCATCCTGCGTCGGATACGCATACAACTGGAATCGCTCTAGCTTAGGCGTACCGCCATAATAATTGCTATTCGACTGCAAATATAGCACTTTTTTACTGCCATCACTCGTTACATTCTGCAGCAACCTAAAGGCGAATGGACCGCTGGATATAGGCGACTTATTAAAATCATGTTCACGTAAATTCGACGGCTTAACATCTTTTAATATATGCTTAGGAATAATCGGAAATGTCAAAGCGTGAACGAACGGTGAATATGACGACGGCAGGATAAACTTCACCGAATCGTCAGACACTTTCTCGAATTTTATAGATTTCCAACCAGATATTTCAGCTCCAACTTCTGGATTCGCCAATAACTTCAATGTAAAAATTACATCGTCCACTGTTAAATCTTGCCCGTCTGACCACTTCAAGTCTTTCTTTAACTTAACCGTATATTCAGTTTCTTTATCGTTCACGCTGACGCTATCAGCCAAATCAGCCTTGATATTACCCGTTGAGTCATATCGGTACAGACTTGAAAATAGCAACTTTGCGGCAGATTTTTCAGCATTGGTTTTTGCGAAAATCGGATTTAGATTTTCCAAAGGACCCAGTACGCCCTCAGAATATGATCCACCAGAAGTGTACGCCATTGTCGTAAAAGAATTGTGAGAAATATGCCACTGAACCGCACTGGCGCTAATCATCACCAGCACTAGAATAGTCCAGACAGAAACCCGACGCCGCACGTTAGATAAGCGATCCAGCCTGGATGTCACAAACTTATGTGCATGGCGTAAACTTCCCTTTTCAATCTTACGCAGACGCTTATTGACATCTTTACTGGAAACTTTTAGCCGCGCAAAACGATTCCATGACGAATTATCCGAGCTCAAATCTATTCTCCTATTTTTGCAATCCCGGCAAAATCATACTTGCCAAAATCGATAGCACAAAAATCACCGCAAAAACAATAGTCACATCAAACAAGTTTTTATCAAATCCGCGACGAGTAGTAAATAATTCCCCAGACGAGCCGAATCCTGCTCCCAAACTTGCGCCTCGTTGTTGCAACAAAATTGCGATAATCATCAGTACGGCAGATCCAAGCGTCACGTACGGTAAAATTGTATCAATTGACATATTACTCCTTTTCTTCCCGCTGCAAAACCAGCGCGCTACTTATAATATAGTTTACCAAACTCAATATAATCCCGGCAATAATTGAATGCGCAAAAGTCATAGAAATCCCTGGCGCCAAAGCTAATGAAATGTAAACCATAAAGCCATTTACAATTAAGGTAAACAGTCCTAATGTCAATAGGATTGCTGGCAGGGCTAGAATTGTAACAATTGGTTTCAATACGCTATTCACTACCGAAAATATCAACCCTGCCATCATAAACGTCCATGCAGAAGTTGCGCCCGGAGTTTCATTTCCAAGCAGTCGCACTGCAACCCAAATACCTACCGAGTTAAGAATTAGCCGAATCAAAAACGTTGCAAATTGTCTTTTCATTAGTCTTATTATATATAATTTATGCTTTATTGTCGATTGAATGCTTGATTTTAAGATAAGTGCTTAATCAAATTCGCCTTTTTCGCGCCAACTTCCGCCTGCAATTCCGTATAATCCGCCTCGATAATTTTTTTCACACTACCAAACTTCCTCAACAATTTCGCGCGCGTCTTTGGGCCAATCCCCGGAATTTCCTCCAGTTGATTTTTCGTCTGATTTTGACGCTTCAACGCCGTATGATAGCTCACAGCAAATCGGTGTGACTCATCACGAATCCGCTGGAAAAGCTTTACAATGTCCGTCGTCGCAATAGAACTTTTTGTAAAATTGTCCCGGCTGGAATCGCCATCGATATCAGAACCTCGTAGATTCTTTGAATGCGAGCCGGCGTTGCGCTGAGCGGGATGCAAATTCACTACATACACGTCGTTGTCTTCGTGAATAGCGATGTCCTGATGAATAGATTTTTGCAACTCATCAATGCGCGTTACGTCAATTTGTGAGCCAGTTTTATGAATAATAATTTCTTCCTCACGCTTAGCGATGCTAATAATCGGCAATTTTATTCCGCGCTCATCCCTTGCCTTAATCGCCGCCGAAAGTTGACCTTTTCCACCGTCAATCAACAACAAATCTGGATGACCCCAGCTTTTGATATTTCGCTCGCCAAGCCGCCTAAAAATCACCTCGTACATATTTCCAGTATCGTCGTTTTTTTCACTCACCTTAAATTTGCGATATTCCGCACGATCGCTCGCACCATTCGTAAAGACCACCATACTCGCCACAACTTGACGTCCGCTCATATGCGAAATATCATAACCCTCAATTCGCACTGGAATATTTTTCAGGCCAAGTAGTTTCGCTAAATCAGCCAGCGCCTTGTCTTTTGAAATATCCAAAAATTCCTTGTCGCCAAACATAACGCGTCGCTGAAGCTCTTGCATGGCGCGCAACTTATTTCTCAGACTTGCCGCCCGCTCAAAATCATGAAGCCCCGCAGCCGTTTTCATATCACGTTCCAACTCCACAG
>CAUUDX010000021.1:0-10620 GCA_963544125.1 uncultured Candidatus Saccharibacteria bacterium
CGATTTTTCGTTATATTCAAACTTGGATAATGACTCAGGTGACGCAAACTGTGACCTTCAGAATGCGACAGCAATTGTCTGAAAAAATAAATCGCTTGCCGCTGAGTTATTTCGATAAGCAAACTTACGGCGAAGTTCTTAGTCGCATAACTAATGACGTCGATACGATTAGCCAAACGCTAAATCAGAGTTTGTCGCAAATTGTGACATCAACGATTACGGTGCTTGGTATTTTGGTGATGATGTTTTCGATTAGCTGGCAGATGTCACTAGTTGCTCTATTGGTTCTTCCGTTGGCGGGCGGTGTGATTACGTTAATTGCTAAAAACTCGCAAAAACAATTCTTACGTCAGCAGACTCAGCTGGGCGAACTTAATGGCCACATTGAAGAAATGTATGGCGGTCATCAAGTAATGCGCGTTTTCAATGGTCAGAAGAAATCGATTGCTAAGTTCTCTAAGATTAATAATCGGCTTCAGGAAAGCGCCTGGAAGGCTCAATTCTTTTCCGGATTGATTTATCCGATTATGAACTTTATTGGCAATATTGGCTATGTGGCGATGGCAATTCTGGGCGGATGGTTGGCGATTAACGGTCGGCTAAAAATTGGCGATATTCAGGCATTTATCCAGTATGTTGATCAATTTAATCAGCCGTTGGTGCAAGTTGCTAATATTGCTAATATTCTGCAATCAACAGCCGCTGCCGCCGAGCGAGTGTTTGAGTTTTTGGACGAGCCAGAGGAGAAGGCGGAAGGCAAGGATTTAGTGAGACTGTCCGATGTGAAAGGCGAAGTTGAGTTTGATAATGTAGTCTTTGGTTATAAACCTGATCAGATGATCATCAAAGGCTTGTCGGCGCACATTAAACCAGGTCAGCGTGTAGCGATTGTTGGTCCGACGGGCGCTGGTAAAACGACGCTGGTTAATTTGTTGATGAGATTTTATGAGATTAATAGCGGTTCGATTAAAATTGACGGCGTGGATATTCGTAAAATGAAACGCAGCGATGTGCGTCAAATGTTTGGCATGGTGCTGCAGGATACGTGGCTATTTAATGGCACGATTCGTCAAAATTTGATGTATGGCAATCCAAAAGCTAGTGAGGAAGAAATGATAAAAACTGCCAAAGAAGCGCATGTTGATCATTTTGTGAGGTCATTGCCGGGTGGATATGATATGGTTCTTGGCGAGGAGGCTGCCAATATTTCGCAGGGAGAAAAGCAGCTTTTGACAATTGCTCGGGCGATGTTAGAGAAGGCGCCGATGTTGATTTTGGACGAAGCGACAAGCTCGGTTGATACGCGCACCGAAGTCCTTATTCAAAAAGCCATGGATAAGTTGATGCAGGGAAAAACTAGTTTTGTTATCGCGCACCGTTTGAGTACTATTCGTGACGCTGATTTGATTTTGGTGGTTAAGGACGGGAATATTATCGAGCAGGGCAATCACGAAACTCTGTTGCAGCAAAACGGTTTTTACGCTGAGCTTTATAATAGTCAGTTTGCTGAGTAGTGAGGAGGTAATAATAATGAGCAGTTACGCTAGTTTTTATATCAATGGTCAAGCTCTTTTACATTGGAGAAATGGGCTTAGTCCATTGGTGACCAGTCTGTTTACAAAAAATGATATTGTTCGTGGTCGAGGAAAAGACGGAGTAAGATTAATTAAGCAGTATGGCCTTTCTATGTATGGCAATGACTATACTGAAGATGATGTGGACTGGGAGATTGCACTGGCTGTAATTGACGTAGCTACTCTGAAGCAAAGGCTTTCTATATATGGATATAATGCTCAGCTATTCAATGACTCATTAGATACCCATATTGGATGGCTAGTGGAATTATCTAGCGGTTCTAGTGACGAGATGAAATCGTACTATGAAAATGATATAAAGCAGATTAATGACTTGAGGGGCGGTAAAATTCCACTTCGAGATCTATCGTACAGGTTTTTTGAAAAAATTGATTTCTATAATGAAACTGTTGCTATTTGGGGTATATTGCATCACGAAGATGTAAAAGATAGCGATATGACAGTGCTTGATATTAGTGATTTAGTTGAAGGGGGTTGGTTAAATGATGAGTTTGAAAATACTGATAACAATTTTCTTATATCGCAGGATGAGTTTATACCTGAAATCCCCATAATTTTGACCGAGGGGATTACTGATATCAAAACCCTCAAGAAGGCACTGCACGTTATTTACCCGAAACTTGAGAGTAACGTACGTTTTTTGGATACAAGTTTTAGGCCAGAGACTAACGCCACCGCTATAGTGAAAATGATAAAGAGCTTTGCTGCTGCGGGTATTAATAACAGGATCTTAGCTATTCTAGATAATGATGCTGCTGCAAGTGAGGCAATGACTAATTTACCCCGTAATTTACCTAACAACATCAAGGTGATACAATATCCTGAATTAGATTTAATGACATCTTATCCAACTATTGGACCCCAGGGCGAGATTAATATGAATATTAATGGCCTCGCGGGGTCAATTGAAATGTACATGGGTAAAGATATACTTACTGGCAATGATGGAAATTTAGAATTGGTACAGTGGGGTGGTTACATGAATCGTGTTAAGAAATATCAAGGATCACTTATTAACAAAGATGCTGTAGGTAGTAGATTTAAAGGGAAGGATGCTGCTGATGTTAATAAGTGGCAGGATTTGAGATATTTATGGGATTATATAATAGATAATCTAAGTACCTTGTGAGTATATCGCTCGTTGTCTTGGTAGGGTCTATGTCATATAAAACTTTATGTACATTATGACAGCAACCTATCCCCGTCGCAAAATATCCAACATGTCAAACTTCCCAGTCAACACGTCTTGGTCGATGATGTGCGGTGTGAGGGTAGCGATGAGTTCTTTGGGCTTGGTGTTGTCTGGTAAATCTAACGTCGTGTCCAGCGCGTACACGTAAAATTGATAGCGGTGCGTGCCAAACGGCGGCTGCGGCCCGCCCCAGCCAGGACAACCCCAACTGGTCATCCCCTCGACAGCGTCCGCGGGTAGTGATCTGCTGGTGATTTCAGTAGTTTCTGCTGGCACATTCCAAACCGTCCAATGGTAAAATCCATCGCGCCCAGGCGCGTCAGGGTCGTGACAGACGATTGCCAGACTTTTGGCGTATACCGGCACGCCATCGATTTTGAGTGGCGGACGTTGATTGCCGCCGAGCTTGGAGTAAATTTTTGGTATTTTAGTGTTTTCGGCGAAGGCTGGGCTAGTAATTTTCACACTATGATTTTAGCATAATGATATTTTTGTAGCCTTTGGTATGTGTAGCTCAAAATCAATATCAGTTTTCTGGATAATTTCATAATAAGGCGGAATTGATGGGTTTTTCGGAAGTTCAATTATTTTTCCGTCATTAAATAATTGTCCTTGTCTGTAGACATTGTGAATAAACGGCACGTTTGGCTTTACTTTTCTTAAGCGATATAACGCTGATTCGTGCCGTGTTTCGCCATTTGTAACAACTTTGGGCTGTGTATGCCATTGCCCCATAATACATAATGTTGGCAATGAGTTATCAATACTAAGGATATTCTCGGTCAATTGTTTTTCTCGTTTTTGCGGACTTGGTGGTACGGTGATATTTTCATCTAAATTATCAAAAAATGTATCAATAAAAATAAGTTCTTTAAGATGGTTTTGTTGTAAAAGAATTGCTATTGTCTTTATCATTTCAAGAGATAAAATGCTTGAGCCAAAAAGGTATTCATCGATTAAGGAAAAATCACAAGAGCCGGTTTTTACTGAATTGATGAAGTTAGATACGGCGGGGCTGGCTTCAATAGCTAATCTCTTTACTCCAAGTTTCTTAATCAGAGTATAGATGACGTCGGAATTTTCTTTAATGCCGTGAATTTCGCCGTATGCAATTAGGTTTGATCTTCGTAAGGCAGATCGCAATGAGCTTAACTGTTTTATGTCCAGTTGTTTTGGTAAAAATGTTTTGATAATGTCGCGATTATTCATAAGTACTAATTGATAGTTTACTTCATAGAAACGTAAATATATAGAGTTGCATTATTAATAAATTTGTCGATATTTGGCGAACTATTTATAATTAAATCCATGAATATTGCAGACCAACTCCTCGCCAAACACCCTATCATCTCCGACCAAGTTGACGCCAAAGAACTTGGGGTTTTACTGCGAGAACTGGAAAAGGTGTTACAAAGCGGTGTGACCGGCAATATCGTGGAATTCGGCTGTTACGTTGGCACGACTAGTTTATTTATTCGTCGATTACTGGACGCTTATAATTTTACGGGTGAGTTTCATGTTTATGATTCGTTTGCGGGATTGCCAGAGAAAACCCAGAAGGACAATAGTGCCGCGGGTGATCAATTTAAGGCTGGTGAGCTGTTGGCGCCGCGTAAAATATTCATTCAGAATTTTAAGAAAGCAGGATTGAAGCCGCCGATTATTCATAAAGGCTGGTTTTCTGATTTTACTTATGATGACGTGCCGGAAAATATTATGTTTGCGTTTTTTGATGGCGATTTTTATGAGTCAATTGTCGATTCTTTTCGGGTTTGTGAAAGTAAGTTTAATGAAGACGTGATAATTGTTATTGATGATTACGTAAATGAAGCTCTGCCGGGCGCCGCAAAAGCTACTGATGAATGGCTAAAAGTTAACCGACAATTCGCAGCCAGGACTGAGGCTAGTTTGGCGATTCTCTCCTCTTGTTCAAAAACATAAACGTGTTACAATTAAAACATTAGTAATATAAACAGGGGAGGGTTGTGATGGACGAACCAATTCACATCACGTCTGAAATAGGAAAACTTAAGACCGTTCTATTACATCGGCCAGGTGAAGAGCTGGAAAATTTAACTCCAGATTATCTGACCGATCTTTTATTTGACGATATTCCATATCTGAAAGTAGCGCAGGCCGAGCACGATGCTTTTGCGGAAGTATTGAGAAGTCGCGGTATCGAAGTTCTGTACTTGGACCAGTTAGTTGCTGAGGCAATTAACACGGATCAATTGCGCGAACAATTTGTTGATGAAATGTTGGCTGCTTCTAAGCAGGATTCTCGTCGTGTAACTCAAACATTGCGCCAGTTCTTGTTGGACTTGCCAACTCACGCTATGATCCGCAAGATTATGGCTGGTGTTCGTAAGGACGAAATTACTCTGCCTCCAGATCAGCATCAGCAACTTCATAATATGATCGAGAAAAATCGCTATCCGTTCTATCTCGACCCAATGCCAAATCTATACTTTACACGCGACCCAGCTGCCGCGATTGGTAATGGCTTGACGATCAACAAGATGCACTGGACGGCTCGTCGCCGTGAATCTCTATTTATGCGCTACATCATCGACCATCATCCACGTTTTGCTAATCGTGCGCCAGTTTGGTACAACCGCACAGAGAAATTCTCAATGGAAGGTGGCGACGAATTAGTATTAAGTAATAAGGTTATGGCAATTGGCGTTTCAGAGCGAACAACTGCTGAGGCAATTGAAAAGATGGCAACCAAATTGTTTGCTGGTTCACAGTTTGAGAAGGTTATCGCTATGGAAATTCCAAAATCTCACGCTTTCATGCACCTTGATACGGTATTTACGATGATTGACCGCGATAAGTTTACGATTCACCCAGAAATTCGTGACCACGGTGGTAAAATGAACTGCTTTATTTTGGAGAAGGTTGAGGGTCAGCCATTCCCACGAATTACACACGAAACAGATTTGGAGCACGTTCTGAGGGTCGCGTTAGGTTTGCCGACTGTTACGTTGATTGAGTGTGGTGGTGGCGATCCAATAGCTGCCGCTCGCGAGCAGTGGAACGATGGCTCAAACACTTTGGCAATTGCGCCAGGTGTTGTGGTGACTTATGATCGCAATTATGTAACTAACCAAAAATTGCGCGAAAACGGTATCGAAGTTATTGAAATTAGTGGTGCCGAGCTTGGACGCGGTCGTGGCGGTCCACGTTGTATGAGCATGCCGCTAGTACGAGAGGATGTATTCTAATGGCTCAGAGTTTGAAGGGACGATCGCTGCTTACTTTAGGCGACTATACCGCTGAAGAAATTCGCTTACTGTTAGATACAGCTCGAGAATATCGCCGATTGAAGTATGCTGGCATTCCGCATAGAATTCATGAGGGTAAAAATGTGGCATTGCTATTCGAGAAGACTTCAACCCGAACGCGTTGTGCGTTTACTGTGGCCGCTAATGATCTTGGAATTGCGCCAGAATACCTTGGTAAAGATGACATTCAGTTGGGTAAGAAAGAGACGGTTGAAGATACCGCTAAGGTCTTGGGTCGAATGTTTGACGGAATTGAATTCCGCGGTTTTGACCACGCGACTGTTGAGAAATTGGCGCGTCATGCCGGCGTTCCAGTATGGAATGGATTGACCGATAAGTTTCATCCAACGCAGATTTTGGCAGACTTCATGACAATTGAAGAACATGTCGGAAAATTGAAGGGAACTAAGCTGGTGTTCGTTGGTGATGGCCGCAACAATATGGCGAACTCGTTGATGATCGGATCGGCTATTATGGGCCTTGATTTCCGCATTTTGGCTCCTCGTGAGTTACATCCAGAGCAAGCTTTGGTTGATAAGGCAAACCACTTTGCAAGGTCAAGTCACGCACGTATTACCATTACTGACAATTTTGAAGAAGCCTTGCGCGGTGCTGACGTAATCTACACTGACGTTTGGGTTTCAATGGGCGAGGAGGATAAGTTTGCTGAGCGCATTAACCAATTGCGACATTTCCAAGTTAATCGCCAGATGATTAACTTAACAGGAAATCCTGAAGTTAAGTTTATGCACTGTCTGCCAGCATTCCATGACGCATTGACGATTACTGGAAAGAAGATTCAGGAAGATTTCGGTTTAGATTCAATGGAAGTGACGGATGAGGTGTTCCGCTCGCCACATTCGATAGTTTTTGATCAAGCGGAAAATCGTATGCATACAATCAAAGCTGTGATGGCTTTGACATTGTAGTTGTTGTCGTAATAAGGAGGTTAAGGAGGCTCCGAGGCAATGGTAGAAAAAATTAAAAAAGCAAAGCAGAAGCTTCGATCACCGTCGGCGTTTACTATTTTGTTTGTCGTGATCATCGTTATGGCGGCATTGACGTGGGTTGTTCCTTCTGGACTATACAAAACAAACGAAGATGGCGATCGTATAGCTAATTCGTACCACGTAGTCGACAAAGAGCGAACCGTCACAGAAGAAAAAGACGGTAAAAAGGAAGAGGTCAAAAAACGCGACCAGCAAGGTTTGTGGGATGTCTTTACTGCTCCAATTAAGGGTATGTCAGACAAGCTTGACGTGATCGTCTTCGTGATGGTGCTTGGTGGCTTCTTGGGCGTCACTATGAAAACTGGTGCGCTTGACGCTTCTCTTGGTGCGCTACTTCGTAAGATGAAGGGCAAGGAAAAGTGGCTTATCCCAATTTTGATGGTTCTCTTTGCTATCGGTGGTACTACTTACGGTATGCAGGAAGAAACTGTGGCGTTTTACGCACTTGTTATACCGATGATGATTGCTGCTGGCTATAATGCCATGACTGGTGTGATGGTGATTGTGCTGGGTGCTGGTACTGGTGTGCTTGGTTCAACAATCAACCCATTCTCTACCGGTGTTGCTGCAAAGACTGCAGACGTAAAATTGGGCAGTGTTATTCCAATAATGTCGATCATCTTGGTCCTTTGTCTTATTGCTGCAATCATCTTCACTATGCGTTACGCCGCAAAAGTTAAAGCTGGTAAGTATAAAGAGGATGTTCGCTACAAACCAGCTACGGCTACTCTCGACATGACAAACGTGCCAGAATTCACTGGTCCGCGAAAAGTCGTTATGGCTGTATTTGCTATTACATTTGTGCTAATGATTCTTTCCTTGATTCCATGGGGAAGTTGGAATATCACATTCTTCACTGATATGTTTGAATGGGCTGCAGGTTTGCCAATTATTGGCGCGGTACTCGGCGTGTACCACAGCGCAGCATTTGGTGATTGGTATTTCAATGAAATCACTGCGCTATTCCTAATTTCAACAATTGTCATAACTGCGATTTATTACAAAGAATTCAAGAAGGAAGGCGTCTTCCCAGTTGATACTTTCATCGACGGCGTGAAGGATATTTTGCCAGTTGCTTTGATTATTGCAGTAGCAACGGGTGTTTCTGTAGTAATGACTAACGGTGAGATTCAGGACACAGTTATTAGCTGGGGTGAGTCTCTCCTGAAAGATGCCGGTGGCGGTGTTGTTGGTGTGTTGGCATATCTATTTTACCTGCCAATGTCATTCATTATTCCATCGTCATCAGGTTTGGCTGCAGCAACTATGCCGGTTATTGCGCCGATTGCTGATTTGGTTGGCTCAAGCAAGGAAGTTATGGTTGCTGCATTTGCAACGGCGTCTGGATTGATTAACATGATGGCTCCAACTATTGCATCACTTATGGGTGGCTTGGCGTTGGCTGGTGTTTCATATCGCGACTGGCTAAAGCGCTCAGCTCCAATCATGGCGGTATTTGCTGTTATTAGCATCACAGTTATTGCAATTTTCGGAGCACTATAGCCTATGAATAAGAAGCGTACTATTGTAGTAGCGCTCGGTGGTAACGCCCTGCAAAGGCAGGGCGAAGCCGCGTCCGAGCAGCAGCAACGAGTGGCGGACGAAACAGTCAGGCAACTTTTGCCACTTATTCAGGCCGGCCACAATGTGGCAATCGTTCATGGCAATGGTCCTCAGGTTGGTAATATTGTATTGCATGAAGAGGCGATCAATACGCCAGATGTACCAAGCCTACCACTGGAAGATTCTGGTGCTATGAGCCAGGGCTTGATTGGTTTTTGGCTCCAACAGGCTTTTCATGACGCCTTCATGGTCAATCAAATGAACAATCATGCTGTTAGTGTTATAACCCAAACTATTGTTAGCTTGAGCGACCCAGCCTTTCAGAATCCAACAAAACCAATTGGTCCATTTTATTCGGAAGATGAGGCAAAAACCGTAGCTAGTGAGCGCGGCTACACGGTAAAAGAAGACGCTGGTCGTGGCTGGCGACGCGTTGTTCCTTCGCCAAAACCTCAGACGATTGTCGAGGCTGATGTAATTAAAGCACTGGTTCATGCTGGCGTGACGGTTGTTTCAACTGGCGGTGGCGGAATTCCTGTATTGCAAGATGAAACTGGTCAATTAAAAGGCGTTGCTGCGGTTATCGATAAGGATTTTGGCGCGGCAAAATTGGCAGATCTTTTGGACGCCGATACTTTGCTGATATTGACTTCGGTTGATGCTGCTAAAATTAATTTTGGCAAACCAGATGAGCAATCTCTTGGGGAAGTCTCAATAGAAGAGCTTCAAAAACATATTGACGATGGGCAATTTGCGGCAGGTTCGATGTTACCAAAAACTCAGGCAGCTTTATCATTTTTGGATGGCAAACCAGGGCGTACGGCGATTATTACTTCGCTAGATAAAACTGCTGAAGCCATTAACGGCTCGGCCGGCACGATAGTCAAATCATAATAAAAATCAAGAAGTTCCTGTAAATGGCGCAGGAGCTTCTTGTGTTTATGTATGTTTTATTTTATAATATGAAATTATGTTGCAATATCTTCGTTCGACAAATAGTGATTCAATAATTAGCCCGCAAGAAAATTTGCAATCTGGTTCGTGGGTGCGCTGTGAAAGACCGAGCGATGAAGAGGTGTCGCAATTGCTGACGCTAGGTTTGGACGAGGATTTGATAAGCGATGCACTCGACCCGCATGAAGTGCCGCGTATTGAATTTGATGATGAGTGGACTTATTTGATTGCGCGACTGCCAGACACTGACGACGATTTTAACGATTTTACTACGCCAATTTTATTCTGTATCAATAAAGATCATATCGTGACGTTGTCTAGAGATAGTTTGGGACGATTGTGGCAGCCGTTTATTGATAAAGTGCGAATTAGGACGGATCGGCAAGTGGAGCTTTTGGTGGCGATGGTTGAGGCAATTTCAATGCAATATCAGCGGCGCGTGGCAACGATTAATCGCCAAATGCGAGCGGCTACGGACAGCATCCATACATTGAGAGTTAATGATATTGCCACCTTGGCGGAGTATGAGCGTAAATTGAATGATTATCTTGATGCGCTTATTCCGATGAATTGGGCGATTGAAAGACTTCTGGCGACTCAAAAGTTGCGACTTAAGGCCGATGATAAGGAAGACGTTGAAGATATTTCGATTGATTTGGAGCAGGTAATTGCGCGATGTAAAAGCTTGCTGAGGACTATTACCAATGTGCGTGATAGTTATAGGGCGGTGATGGACACACGATTAAACGAAACAATTCGTCTGCTGACGGTAATTACTGTAGCCTTGACCATTCCGACGATGATCGCTGGGCTGTATGGAATGAATGTGCCGGTGCCGGGTGCTGATAGTCCATTGATGTTTTGGGCAATTACTGCAATTAGTATAGTGCTGGCTATTGTTGTGGGCTATTATTTCCTGCGCCGCCGATAAAGCTTAATCGCAATTCGACAGATTGCTAATATTGCTTATGTATATTATAATTTTCTCATGATGGTGGGTTACTTTGAGCGTCGATCGT
>CAUUDX010000022.1:0-10513 GCA_963544125.1 uncultured Candidatus Saccharibacteria bacterium
TGCCAGGAGCGTATAGTCTTGGCGAAATTTTAGAAAAACAAGGCTATAATCAAACGTTCGTTATGGGCTCAGAAGCAAGCTTTGGCGGTCGAGATAAACTACTAACTCAACACGGCAACTTTGACATCAAAGATTACAATTACGCCAAAAAACACGGAAAAATCTCCGAAGATTACAAAGTTTGGTGGGGTTATGAGGACAAAAAACTATTTCAATTTGCTCGTGAAGAAGCCTCGCGTTTGGCGGCGTCAGACAAGCCGTTCAACTTACAACTACTCACCGCCGATACACACTTTACCGATGGCTATTTGGACGAAACCTGCGCCAAAACTTTCAGCAATCAGTATGATAACGTCCACGCCTGCTCTTCAAAACAGGTGGCCGCGTTCGTTAATTGGGTTAAATCTCAGCCATTTTACGAGAATACTACAATTATAATTTCTGGCGATCACTTGGGTATGCAGACTTCATACTACGACGAAAAAATTGGCAATACCAATTATCAGCGAACAATTTACAACACATTCATAAATCCAGCTATTTCAACCAACCACTCAAAGAATCGTCAATTCACGACATTCGATATGTATCCCTCAACTCTAGCGGCGCTGGGAGTGAAGATTGATGGCGATCGATTGGGACTAGGAACAAATCTATTCTCTGGAAAGAAAACTCTAGTCGAGCAATACGGTGGAATCGACAACCTAAACTCTGAACTATCCAAACGCTCAGCCTACTACGAAAATAAAATCTTCACCAAAGCTGACGATTAACTATCGTAGCCGTTTGGATTATTGCTTTGCCAATTCCAAGCATCACGACAAGCATCTTCAATCGTCAATTCTGCTTGCCAGCCTAATTCTCTCTTCGCTAATCCTGGATCAGCATAACACGCCGCGATGTCACCTGCTCGGCGCGGAGTAACTTGATACGGAACCTCGTGACCAGACGCTTTTTCAAATGCCTTCACCAATTCCAAAACTGAAGTGCCACGACCAGTGCCGATATTATAGACTTTATATTCGTTCGGTCGGCTCAAATTCTCCAGAGCTGCCACGTGAGCCTTTGCCAAATCAACCACGTGAATGTAATCGCGTACGCCAGTTCCATCTGGAGTGTTATAATCGTCACCAAAAACACTCAAATGCTCTCGCTTACCAACAGCAACTTGCGACACAAACGGCAGAAGATTATTTGGAATTCCCGAAGGATCCTCACCAATGCGACCACTCGGATGCGCGCCGACTGGATTAAAATAACGAAGTGAGGTGAATTGCCATCCCTGATTTGTCGTTGAAATGTCGCGGAGCATTTGCTCAATCATCAACTTTGTCTGACCGTATGGATTTGTGGCAGACAACGGCATATCTTCGGTAATTGGCAGTCGAGCTGGATCGCCGTAAACTGTTGCCGAACTAGAAAACACCAATTTCTTTACGCCAAATTCCTGCATCACATCAAGCAAAACCAACGTGCTTTCAAGATTATTCTTATAATAAAGAAGCGCCTTCTCAACTGATTCACCGACAGCTTTCAATCCGGCAAAATGAATTACCGCATCAATTTTCTCAGACTTAAATAGCTCCGACAGCCGCTGATGATCACACAAATCGAATTCATAAAACGGTATTGATTGACCCGTAATTTCTTCAACTCGCCTCAGGCTTTCGACTGATGAGTTTGATAAATTATCAACAACCACTACTTTATGATTTGATGATAATAGTTCAATGATTGTGTGACTGCCGATATATCCAGCGCCACCAGTGACAAGAATATTCATACATTTATTATACTATAAAAGTCTATTTATTTTATTAGCACTCTTGCACTGAGAGTGCTAATTTGTTATTATGGCTATATCAAATTTCACCATTCTGTCTTTTGCTGGGGCGTAACAAATTAGGCCTAAAAAACCAAAAAGGAGGATTTATGCCACCAAACATGAATCAAGAGGAAACAACTAAACCGCTCGAAAAATTCGGTACAGATATAACAGCATTGGCGCGAGAAGGTAAGCTCGATCCAGTTATTGGTCGAGATGAGGAAATTCGACGCACTATGCAAATCTTGAGTCGCCGCACAAAAAATAACCCAGTTCTTATCGGTGAGCCGGGAGTTGGTAAAACCGCAATTGTTGAAGCGTTGGCGCAACGAATTGTTAAAGGCAATATTCCCGCATCACTAAAAGACAAACGACTAATTTCCCTGGAAATTTCCAGTCTTCTGGCGGGAGCTAGTTTTCGCGGGCAATTTGAGGATCGACTGAAAGCTGTTCTGAAAGAAGTAGAAAAAGCGGCTGGCGAGATTATTCTTTTTGTCGATGAAATTCACACCATGGTTGGCGCTGGGAAAAGCGAAGGTAGCATGGATGCGGGCAATATGTTAAAGCCAGCGCTGGCTCGCGGAAAATTACACATGATTGGCGCGACGACGCTTGCTGAATATCGCCAATACGTCGAAAAAGATGCCGCCCTAGAACGAAGATTCCAACCAGTTTACGTTGGCGAACCGAGCTTTGATGACACTGTCGCCATCTTACGCGGATTGAAGGAAAAATATGAAATCCATCACGGTGTAAAAATCGCTGACGACGCAATCGTGGCGGCCGCCAGATTATCCACCAGATATTTGCCTGACCGATTCCTGCCTGATAAAGCAGTAGATTTACTTGATGAGGCGACCAGCTCACTCAAAATGCAGTTGGAAAGCGTGCCGATTACACTGGATCGATTGAATAATAGACGTTTGCAATTGGAAATTGAAGAAGCGGCATTGAAAAAGGACAAATCTGACCACGCCAATATTCGTAAAGACGAAATTAAAGAACAAATTGCCGAAATTAAAGCCAAAGCTGAAGCGATTGATAAAAAATGGCAATACGAAAAAGACATTTTACAAACAGTCAACACGACTACCGAAAAAATGGACAATCTGCGCTCACAATTAGAAATTGCTGAACGCGACGCAGACCTAGCCACCGCTAGCCGCATTAAATACGGCGACTTACCGGAGCTGGAGAAGAAATTGGCAAGCGCTCGCGAGGAATTAGCGGCAATTCCAGCTCACGACCGATTGCTCCGCGAAGAAGTTACGCCCGACGATATCGCTGGCGTTGTGGCGCGCTGGACTGGAATCCCGATGGAACGATTGATGGAAAGCGAATCCAGTAAATTGACCAAATTAGAAGAATCGATCAACCGCCAAGTCATCGGACAAGATCGTGCTGTGACAGCCGTAGCAAGCGCCATTCGTAGGTCACGCGCTGGACTTGGCGACATTAATCGACCGATTGGCTCATTTCTATTCCTCGGTCCAACTGGCGTAGGAAAAACGGAAGTCGCGCGCAGTTTATGCCGTGAATTATTCGACGACGAACACGCCATGATTCGAATTGACATGAGCGAATACATGGAACGCCACGCCGTAGCTAGGTTGATCGGTTCACCTCCAGGATATGTAGGCTATGACCAAGGTGGTCAATTGACAGAAGCCGTTAGACGACGTCCATATAGTGTGGTTCTATTTGACGAAATCGAAAAAGCGCACCCTGATGTATTCAATGTACTATTACAAGTTTTGGACGATGGACGATTGACCGACGGACAAGGACGAACGATTGACTTTAGTAACACTATTATCATCATGACCAGCAACGTCGGATCGCAAATGATTATGGATTATACGGGCGATGACATCAGTTCACTTGACAACCAAATTTTAGAAACGCTTCGTGGTCATTTCCGCCCAGAATTCTTAAACCGAATTGACGACATCGTGATTTTTGACCGAATCCACCCTGAATCGATGCGCGCAATTGTTGATGTGCAATTAGAAAAAGTTATTCGCCAAGTCAAAGATAGTCGCGATATAACGCTGGATTTTGACAGTAGCGTTCGTGATATGTTGGCGCGAGACGGTTACGATCCAAGTTTCGGCGCTCGACCGCTTAAGCGATTAATTCAAAAACGTGTACTTGACCCATTAGCCTTAGAGTTAATCGACGGCAAAATTCACGACGGCGACACAGTAAAAGTTGCCACCACGGACGATCGAATTGCCTTTACGAATATCGTATAATATATACATGAACCAAATTCGTAGTGAGTACTTGGAAAATCATACCAACAAAGCCTATCAAGAGCGGATGAATCAGACAGTATCATCCAAAATCGGAGCCATCGAAAAGCACCTTGGTGAAAACGTCAAATTACTTGATTTCGGTTCTGGTTTCTCGCCAGAATTCATCAAACAAATAGCGCAAACAGGAGCTCACTACGTAGCCTATGATGTTTCACAAATTGTTCAATCTCAACTTCAAGAAAATAACATTGATTTTATCACTAAAGAACAACTTGAAAACGCCGAAGATGAATTCGACATCATCTACATGTCGAGTGTATTTCACGAATTGATGAGCTATTTATCTCGACCCGAACGCACTAAAACGTTTGCAATGCTGGATAGAGCGCTCAAGCCTGACGGCACCATTATCATCCGAGACTGGGGCCCCAATGAGACATCAAGGACAGTCACGTCTATCGAAGTAGCGTCCGAAGACGTTAATGATGAAGTTCATACATGGGCCAAAGCACTTGTTAAAAATTCAGTAATTAGCATGCCTGATATCGTTTGCGATGACAATAGTAATCTTATTATCCCATACACCTACAAAACAAATAGTCAAACTATTTATGAAATCATGTTTCACGCGGTTTGGGGATTAGGTTCACTTGAACGCGAATCAAAAGAATCGTATGTTATCATGGACCACCTTATTCACAAATGGATTTGTGCGCCGCATGGCTACAAAATAACACAGTCGCGGAATGAATTCGATGAAGCCTATTTGCCGCATTTACAAAAATACTTCAAAATTGACAGTATTCCATGGCCGACAAAAGTTATTTACGAACTAAAGAAGAGATCGTAATAACACACCAGCAAACTTTATAGCACAACTACCACAATGAATTACAATGATAAGCACTACAAATTAACCATCAAATCATCGCTTTTAGGAGTCGGCAGAATGCTTGGTTTACCGAAATATTTCTTACTAACAATCACCACTACCATCGCCTTCGCCGTGATAATTTATTTTGCAATTAACGTCAATTTTTACGGACCGCTGATGATGTCACGCCTGCCAATCTTCGACAAAATCGCGATTCTCGGCTCGATGATAATAGACATTTTCAAGCAAAGTTTCACTTCGCTAAATGGTGCGCTGCTTATGATAGTGTCAATTCTTCAAGGTATATCGATCGCCGCTGTAATTTTTACAGCAAAGAATAATCGCGACAATGAAAAAGCTGTATCTCGACAAATCGGTTTAAGCGGAATTGCATCAATTGCCGCAACAATTGGGCTCGGCTGTGTACCCTGCGGAACGTCACTAATCTTACCGATTGTAACCCTATTTTTCTCAGGCGCAGCTGCCGCCACCGCCGCAAATATCGCCAGCACCGCAGTCCTTTTATTAGCTTTGGTGCTGAGTTTGCTATCACTATACAAATCAGGTCAAATTATTTTTATGTACGCAGAATTATCTAAACAGGAGAAAATATGAATCAACAAAAATCATCAGGGATAGCGCTTATTTGGATCATCTCGGGAATTATGATCGTAGGAATCGTAGCTTTGTTTATCTATGGAATTGTCAATCGCCCGCCGAATCGTCATATTGGCGACAATAAACCGTGGAATGAGAAAATGTCGCAAGGATCCGCCGACGCGAAAAACGTGTTCATTGATTATACCGACTATTTTTGTTCATTTTGCGCCGAGGTCGAAGCCGCAACCAGCACAGAATTCTTCAAAAATGACTATATTAAATCCGGAAAAGTTCGTTATGAGCACCGCGTAGTAACGCTATTAAAAGAAATGACCAACAATACCGAAACTGGCGCTCACGCTGCATTTTGTGCCGCCGATCAAGATAAGTACTGGCAGTATACCCACGATATCGTCCCGCGCATTAAAAGCGATTATTTCGATAAAGGAATTGGCGTAAAAAATGTTGCTGTTCCGAAAAAAATCCCTGCTCTTCCACTGGAATATTTTCTAACATCCGCCAAAAACGTCGGTATGAATGAATCGCAATTTTCCGATTGCATGACCAAAAAGCCACATCAGAAAGAAATTGATAGCAACACACAAAAAGCCCTATCACTCGGCGTCAATGGCTTACCATATATGGTTATTAACGACTATCAAACCAGTGGATTTGTCGGTGGAGAAAACGGATTAAGAAGCATTCTTAAGGCTGGCGGCGTCGAATAATTATTTGACTTGTCACGCAGAATTAAGCAATTCCCATTATAAAAAATATCAAACACCCGCTTACGATAAGCGTAACGTTTTATATTTGTTTCACCATACTTGAATAGCTATTCCCACCTAAATAGCTTAATGGCTAAGAAATAGACAGCGAAAGTCCAAGCCGCGATAATACCGAATTGTGGCAAAACTTCCATCAAAGTTGCATGCTCGGTCATAATGAGCCTAAAACCGTCCGTAACTGGCGTTATGGGCACAAATTGAGCAACGCTTCGCAACCATTCTGGAAATAGATAAATCGGGATAAATGTGCCAGATAAAAACATCATTGGAAAAGAGATTAAATTACTCAATGCAGAAGATTGATCTTCGTTTTTCGACCAGCCAGCGATTAATAGTCCTATTCCCACCATCATGAACGCCGATAATACAGATATGGCCACAAACAATACCCAGTCGCCTCGCATATTAAAATGGAATATCAACGTTCCAGCGATAACCATCATCACCAAACTAAGCAAAGAAATCGTCGTATAGTGAATTGCTGTAGAGATAATCAACTGACCAGAAGTAAAAGGCGCTGCACGTAAGCGTCGATACGAGCCACGCTTCTTTTCAGCCGGCATTTGATTAGCCAGGCCAAAAATACCCATACTTATCAAGCTGAAAGTTAATAATCCAGTAAATATGTAATCAAACGACTTTAATTGTTCATCACCAACCGCTTTACCAACGGCTTTAAGCGGGGCTTCAGGCTGGCCCATCCGACTATTGATACTATTAGTAATTTGATTCATCACTGCCACCAACGCGCCGCCTGTTTGCTCAGAACCTTTGGAGTAAATAACATTTATCGTACCTGTTGGAATAGGATGATTGCCGTTATTTTTTATCGCGCCAAAATCACTTGGAAGCTCAATAATACCGTTAAGTTCTGACCGCTTCATTTTTTCACGTGCGTCATCCATATCTTTAACGTCTTTAATTTTGAGAATCGAATCCTTCGAATTTTCTTTGGCATTTTTAACGAAACTTTTAGCAAACTCCGTCTGCGAATTGTTGACAATTGCAATATTAAAACTGGTCGAATCGTTACTAAAAACTGACCCGAACACTAATAGAAAAATCAGCGGAAAAAGAAAGGTAAAAAATAACGCCATTTTATCTCGAACGAAACGCTTTTGCTGAGCGCGAACTTGCCCGAATATCCCAATCCAATATTTCTTCATATTAATCCCGAATTGCCTTTCCTGTTAAATCAATAAACACGTCTTCCAAATTAGCCTGCTCGACAACTTGCTCTTTCTTAAAACCGCGCGCCAATAATTGCTGGATGAGATTATGTGGCGTATCAATTGTAATAATCTTACCACTGTCCATAATCGCCAGACGGTCACACAATAATTCCGCCTCGTCCATATAATGTGTCGTCAAAAGAATCGTAATCCCCTCATCACGAATTTCCTTAATCAAGTCCCACAAATTTCGACGCGCCTGCGGATCAAGCCCTGTAGTCGGCTCGTCCAGAAACAACACTTTCGGATTATTTACCAATGTCGAGGCAATCGCAAAACGCTGTTTTTGACCACCAGAAAGTTGCTCAACATAATTCTTAGCCTTTTCGGTCAACTGAACCTTAGCAAGTAACGCTTCCGTATCAACTGTCCGACCATACAAACTTCCAAACATTTTTAGCTGTTCACGCAAAGTCAGTTTGTCATAGAAAGCCGTCGACTGAAGCTGAATGCCAATTATATTCTTGATGTCCTTAGGTTTCTTGGCAACATCTATCCCGTCAATTATAGCCACGCCACCATCAATCGGCCTGAGCGCCTCCAGCATTTCCAACGTAGTAGTTTTTCCTGCGCCATTTGGACCAAGGATTCCGAATATCTCGCCTTTTTTCACCTCAAACGACACGCCATCAACAACGTTATTTCCATCATAAGTCTTAATTAGTTTATCGACTTTTATAATTGATTCAGATTTCACCATTCAAGCTCCTTTCCAAATTATTACGAATTATAACAAAAACAAACTAGTGCTATACTTATATTATGCGCATTCAAAAAGAAAAAGCAAAACCCAAATCTAAATCAAAAAAACTATTTATTATCATACCGCTTTTGATATTGCTATTTTCAGCGGGGCTATTTGGGGTATATTTTCTCAATCAATCACACTCGCGACAAACAACTGCGCCATCTGACGAAAAGTATTATTTTGCCGATTCGAAATATTCTGGCATTCGCTCAAAGTTCGTCATCAGAGATAACAAACGAGAAAAAGCTTCAATTGAATATCCAATCACGGAAAATGAAAAGATTAACCGCCTGATCAGTGAGACGATTGATAAAATTGACCACGATTTTCAAAATACGGTTTTACTGGCAACCGTATTTGATAAGCCAATGACCGAAACGATTAGCTATCAAGTCACGCACAACACCTCGGAGGCGCTGTCGATCGTCGTCAATATTAAGCAAGACATGAATGGTGCCCATCCAGCATCAATGACGCAATTTTGGACTTTCGATAAAAAATCTGGTGAAGTTGTCAGCCTGGCTGATTTCACCGAACAATCCGATGAAGCCGCTGAAGCAATCATCTCCGCTGCCAAAGATAATATTTCTAAGATTATAAAGCAGCACCAGCAGCCAGAAATTAACCTGAACGAAATCATAAATAAAGAAGCTTTGTCTAATTTTATCGTCACCAATAACGGCAATGCGTTGGCTTGGCCACTCGGTCAGGCATCGCTGCTGCCGTCATCTTACGGCGAATTGACAATTACCGTGCCAATCTCCTCCGTCTCTAAATATCTACAGAATCCGACCGCCAGGAAATTCGCCAACATTCCCAAACCTGTAGAAAAACCAAAACCAGCACCTGCTGTTCCAACACCTACCGTCGCAAATAAAACAATTGCCCTGACTTTTGACGACGGACCTGGGCCATACACTGAAAAGTTATTGGACATATTAGATAAGTACGACGCCAAGGCGACATTTTTCCTAATCGGCAGCAAAGTTTCAGCACGTGCTAATACATTACGCCGTATGCAGTCGCGCGGACATCAATTAGGCAATCACTCTTGGTCGCATCCAGAGTTAAATAAGGTTTCAGCGGAGCAACTCGCTAGTGAAATTGATCAGACAAATAACGCTATAAAACAGGCCGTTGGAGTAAAACCGACAATTATACGTCCGCCATACGGCGCGTTTAATCGGGCAGTTTTGGAGCAATTCCGTCAGCGCGGAATGTCAGCAGTTGTTTGGTCTGTCGATACGCGCGACTGGGCTGATCGTAATAGCGAAATTGTTTGCTCAAGGGCTGTCGCTGGAGCTCGCAACGGAGCTGTGATTTTAATGCACGACATTCACCAAACATCTGTAAATGCTGTTCCTTGCATCCTTGACTCGCTCAAGCAACAAGGCTATTCATTCGTAACAGTACAAAATTTAATCGGCGACATGACACCGGGCGCCGTCTATCCGTAAAATTAATCGATCTCAAATACCTTATATTTTGAAGTTGCACCGCGTACTAATTTAACTTTGGACGATGCAACCTTAAAATGTTTTGCCAATAATTTAATAGCCGCCGCGTTGGCTCGACCTTCAATTGCTGGGGCTTTGGTATAAACCGTCAACGTTTCGTCATCATTTTTCACGACTTCTTCGCGATGGCGAGAGCTTGGTTTAATGTGTACAGAAATTTTCATACGCCATTAAAAATCTATCACCTTTAATTCCCTAGGTAGAATTTCTCGCACTTCCGCCGTTCCTGCAACTAATTGATAATCCTGAAGCTTCGACGGCAAATCCTCTTCAATAAATTGATAATTAACCTGATGTTTATTATTAAAATAATCAAGCAATTTCGCATTTAAAAAATGATCGCGCGGCACACTTACCGAGCCATCCCTATTAAAAACCAAAGCTATCGATACGCCAGAAGTCGTCCCATTCTCATCCTTGGCGTAATTCGCTGTCACCAGATGAACTGTCGGCTCAAATTCCAAAGCTAATTTATTGGAATTATCCACCTGTTTCTGACTAAGACGCGCTAATTGTCGATTTATTTCATCTACCAAATCAGCAGTACTCGCTTCGCCGTTAGACGCTCGACAATATTCACAATCGTTCAAAGACTTGACGTACTTCAATAGCAACCGCATATCAACCTCAGCATCCTTAACATTATGTCGAGTCAACTGATCAACCATTTC
>CAUUDX010000023.1:0-10176 GCA_963544125.1 uncultured Candidatus Saccharibacteria bacterium
TTCTGCCGCCCTCATGCTCGTGATCTGTCTGATTTTTGACAAAAGCGTAGGCAAAGTCGTGTGCTAATCCCATCACAAATAAGCCGCGCGCCACATCTTCTTCCATTTTAAAAACATTGCGAGCTAGTTCATATGACTTATAGGCAACGCCGCGCATATGGAATAGCCTAGAGTCAGATAGTCCGATAAATTGTGATAAATCTTCTTTCATTACGCTTGAGTGCTACGACGAAAAATATTGATGAATCGACGGCGAATTGGACGACCGACAACGTTGCCGAACGATGCGCCAATTGCTACTGCTACGCCGATGAGAACCGCTCTCGCTAAGATGGCTAGGGCAGGCAAGAAGTTAACGCTGTTCGGTGGATATAAGACTACGCCCATTAATCCGTTGTAAAGTGATAATCCTGGAACTAGCGGTACGATTCCTGCTGCGATAATCGCTAAGGAGGGGAATTTCCATAATCTGGATGTCAGTACGGCGAACAATCCAACCGCGGCCGCCGCGATGCCGCTTGCTGTTACGATATCAAAACCAAAACTCATGGCTAGTCGCGAAATCCACCAGCCAAATATTGCGATTAGTCCAGAGATAACCATTCCTAAAAATCGAGAATGATTCCTCAGAACGAACGCCGCCGCGATAATCCCAGCGCCCAAATATTGCGTGTGTCCGTCCGCCAATGTTAATCGATCTGGAGTTGCTGGGAAGGTTATACTGAATTTTGTCGCAATGTATAAGCCGACCATCACGCCAGCAATCACGCCGCCCGTCGCCATCACGACTTTTAATAATCTGGCGTTTGCGGTCATATAATATTCGTCGATTGCGTCCTGGAATGCTCCCACAAACATTAGTCCTGCTACCAATAAGACGATGCCACTAATGACTAGTAACGTCGTATTGATGCTCAGCCCTAAATAATTACTGCACCACGCCGTTCCTGCTGCTACTAAGGTGATAAAAATCGCCACGAGAGCTTGCGAGTAAAATAATGGTGCGCCGATGCACCCTAGCCATCTTAATAATCCAGTCGCTAGGAATCCGAGCAGAAACGCGATTGATGCCATGAGTAAACTGCCGCCGTATAGAATGACAGAACCCGCGCTTACCAGTCCGCCCGCCGCGTAAACGACTAGTCGGGGGTGCTCGGTGGGTTTTTTGAGTATTTTTTGCAATCGCTCTTCTGCTTCTTCCAGTGGCAATCGATTGCGACGAATGTCGAGGGCTAATAATTGCAATGCTTGGATCAATTGGTAATTGGGATCGTCAGGAACAATCACGCGCGCCATAGTTAGCGGCTCGTGGTCAACTCCGCGGTATTGAGAAATTGTTACCAGAGTATAACTAATGTCAATGTGAACAGGTTTTTGGCAATAAGTATTGGTGATTCTGTGAGACATGCGCACCACGTCGCGCGCAACCACGCCCATACTTAGAAGTTGTTCGGCGACTGTCATAGCCAAGCGCAAAGCTCGCATATTTGGCGTTAAACTATCGTCAATTTTCTCCAAATCATACGCCGGCTCGAAGCTGTAAAAACTAGCCACTCTAGCTAGTGATTGCTCAATGAATTTTGGTATTTTTTTCTTCACAATATCTAGTGTAACAAATTTTATGCCAATAGAAATAGCCCGCCAAGAGAGCTAGCCGAGGCTTAAGCCTCAAGGCGAACTATTTCTCTCGACGGGCGGTTAAGAAGCCCTGCGCATTATCCTAAGTCTGCGGTCTTCTTGCTTTCTCGTGCCAGAAACCACAGGGCGACTACGACTGATGCAACTGCCATGAATAAAGAATTCCAGTAGTCTTTTGGGCTTGCCGGCGTATTTGCAGGAATGTTAGCATAGGCATAGATCCTCAGCATTAGAAGATTGGTATATGCCACTAATAGTGTGACAGCGGCAATAATTCCAGCGATGATTGGAAACTGTTGCTTCTGCTTTTTGGCGGCAGCTTTCTGCAACTTCATTAGCATATAAATTAAAAGTAGCATTTCTGCTACTGCTGCTAGAGCTAGGGGATATGACACTTCGCGGAAGGTAAGCGCTGGAGCGTCGTAGAATAGAGCGATGTCTATGATGATAGCTGCAATAGCTAATAATAAAGCAGAAATGCATAGAGCAGAATTTGCTTTCATCGTTCCTCTTCCTCGGATTTGGTATACTTAAGGGCCGACTTTTAATGACACATTGGTCATAAAAGCTGATATCATTTATATCACTTATCAATAATTAAGTCAATAATATATAAAAACAGTCCCTGAGCGGGACTTGATAATTTCAAGGAATAGTGACAAGCAGCTCTTAAAAGAAGAACAACTCGTCACTATTGTCGCTGCCTAAGAAGATAAGCTGCGTATTTATGAACGCAGACCCAACTTCTTCAGTCCGTCCAGCGGCGGTTTTTCTAGGTGCGACTTTAGTGCTTTTACAGCTTGCTCCAATTTTTCAACCCGGGCATAATCTTTGGGATCCATCAGCATATTCTTGCTGTCGTAATAGCTTAATCCTTTCTTGATTGAAGGGGTTAAGTCCCTGTAATCCAGAACAAAGCCATAAGGTTTGCTCCTGTCTGCTTTAGAAAGATCTCTTCCTGTGCCATCTACTCGATCTTCTAGGATATCGAGCATATCGCGAGACATAATGAGAATAAAGTCTCTGACGCCTTGTCTAATCTCCTTGAGCGATAAGACGTAATCCTCGGGATTTTTCTTAGCTGGTTTGATGTGTGGAGATTCTAATGAAGATTTGGCCATATTCCCGAGAGTAACTTCTATCATATCGATAGTTTTAGACAACTCATGGGAGCGACAGTGATCTCCTTCAATAGCATCAATCCAGTATGTCCATAGGTTATTCGTGTATCTCTCGAGCTTTTCGATATCGTCGGAGAATCCGTTCCAGTTCTTGTTTAGGCGGTCTAACAGCTTTTTGACCGCGTCTAGGTGCTTACTGGCAGAACAAATCCTGTTGCCGCTGATAGTGGTGTTCGAGCCCATCACTCTTCCTCTCTTCTCAACTCAGTGTGCACATGCCTTTTGCATGTTGTTCTTCACACGAGATGAGATCTCATTCCTCTTTTCATTTTTCTCTAAAAAAGTAATAAAACCTCACCTCGTGTTTTGGCTGCTTGTCAAAGTACGCTTTCGGACAAGGATGTGCTCGACTTGTCAACAAAAGCCAAAATATATATTATCACCAATATTCCAAAACGTCAATACGTATAACAAAACAATTTCCAAAACCAAAAGAAATAGCCCGCCAAGAGAGCTTCGGCCGAGACCAGAAGTCTCAAGGCTGAACTATTTCTTAGGCGGGCTTGTTAGCCCTTTGACGAATGACCCTAAACGGTCCGTACGTCCTTCGGATATTCTTGTTGCCGTGGGCAACCTGAAATATTCCGAGAGTGATCTGAAGTGTGCTGAGGGTCGTTTAGCTCTAGCATTTCTTCAATGGAGTCTTCAAGCTTGCGCTTGGAGTCTTCAAGCTTGCGCTGATCTTCTGAGAGCATTTCCCAGTATCGCTTTGCGAGACGTTCGGCTTCTTTTCGTCCACGCTCGGACTCAAGAAGTCGATCTCGAAGCTCGTTGTTTTCATTCGTGTACGCATCAAGCTCCCATTGGAGATTGATGTTCTCGATCTGAAGTCCGTCGATCACGTCGACGCACTCTTGAAGGTCTTTAATAACCTTCCTATTGATTAAGAATGTACACGTCACCAACACAACCACCGGCACGTAATTGGCGGCAGCCGACGCTAGCTCTACTAGCGGCTTTCCTGAGATGCAGAAGCCGAGGATAGCAGCCAGCGGCGGGAACAGTAAGAATACAAGACAGAACGAGCAGATCGCCTGATTGGTTTTGTACCGGCCAATGGCGTTCGCTGCACAGTTATCTACTGTATCCATATATATCACTCCTTACGAGTAGATCGATTGTTTTTGCATCTAAAGGGCAACTTTTGCCCCTTAGATGAACTTTTGAGCAAAAGCTGATATTATTTATATCACACATGAGGAAAAATGTCAATAGAATAAAAAACAGCCCCAACGGGACCTAATAATTTCCAAGGAATAGTGACAAGCAGATGAAGATATATATTAAGAAGTTTTTGGAATCATTTTCCGCTCATCACTATCCAATTGCTCCTGATAACTTCCCGTTAGGAACGGGAAGAGATCCTTAGGGTAAGTACCACCCCGCTTGTAGCGTTGTGGCGGAGGGTGTGATCCATACATATTTACGGTCATACAAAATATATGACTCGCCCGTAGGATCACCACCCTCATACCTTTGGGCTGTGACTTTTGCTAGAAATGCGCCAGGCTCGACGCTCTCAATCCGGTATTCGACATCAGCCGCACCAGGGAATTTGATGAAGTTTCCCTTTTTGACTTTATTCAATCGGTTCTTTTCGTTGCAGGGCATAGCAATGACAGTTATATCCTCGTTATGCTTTTCACGGTCTAAATCTAAGATCCAATTGAAGTCATCAGACTCTATCGTAAGAACGTTAATAACGTTATTTTCTGTGAAGGTGCAGTGCGTCAACCTGATAGTAAGGTCATTGACCTTCAGTATGAAGCTGCCGACGTATAACGTGAACACAAGATTAGTATCAATCTTTTTAGGTTCAGGAGCATTACTCTTTAGAGTTGCGTAAGGAGTAAGAGTCATCTCAGTATCTGAAGCCTTAAAACAAAGGTGGTTTCCTACTTTACTGCATTCAGGAGAGGCTGATGCCGGGAAGCAGAGACAAGCAATGCCATACTTGGAATACGTAATAGTAGTGTCCTTAGCGTGGATGGTGATGTCGCCCTTGCAATTGAGACCGTAGATGACGGTGTAAAGTCCCTTTCTTGCTTGGGCAGTGTAGACGGTCTCGGGATGCTTGCGGTTGAAAAGCGCCATTTTGACACTCCTTTCTTCCTTCTCGCGGCGACTGTCACCATCTTTGCCTTTCGACAAAGAACTTCATGCTTGATCGTATAGCATGAAACGAGATTTCAATTGTCAATCAATTTTCTCTCAACAATCAAAAACTCGCTTCATGCTTAAGTTTCGTCTTAATCTAATCATCTGCTTGTCAAAGTACGCTTTCGGACAAGGAATAAATCTCAACTTGTCGACAAAAGCCAATGTTACTTATATCACGCGATAATATTTAAGTCAAGTTTAGTCAATTTTCCGTAAAATAATGCCCGTTCTGGCCGGCAAGTAAACCTTAAGATTGTGATTATTATCGACTGGGGAAGTGAAAAATCGGGAATTATGGTCTATTCGCTCCTGTCCGCCGAAATTCTTACCGTCGCTACTTAACGCCAATTTATAAGAGCCAGCTTCTGCGGGTAGTGCGTAATCTGAGTGGGATTTGTCAGGCGAAAAATTGATAACAAATAAAAAGTCGCCGTGCATAAAACTGACCATATTATCAGATTGGTGAACCATCAAATGGTGAATATCAGGATTATCAATTTGCCCAATAATCTTCATCAGTGCCGCGTCAAAATCTCCCAACCATTGATATTTTAAGAAGCCGTTGTCGCGTAAATTCCATTGCCGACGAGCATGCTTAAACGACCAATTATTACCCTCGCGCGGAAAATCAATCCATTCGGGATGCCCGAACTCATTGCCCATAAAGTTTAAATAACCGCCACCATGCAGCCCAGCTGTCATTAAACGAATTAGTTTATGTAATGCCACGCCACGCTCAACTGTTAAATCTGGGTCAATTTTATCCATGTGCCAATACATATTTTTATCAATCAGCCGGAAAATCAGCGTTTTATCACCGACGAGCGCCTGGTCATGACTTTCGGCGTAATTAATGACTTTCTCTTCTGGCCGATGTGAGCTCAAAGTGTAGGCTAATTGCCCTAAATCCCAATTCTCATCACTTTTTTCTTTCAAGGTTTTTATCCATAAATCTGGCGCGCCCATTTGCAATCGGTAATCAAATCCCAGCCCGCCATCCTGTGTCGATGCGCCAAGTCCAGGAAAGCCGCTCATTTCTTCCGCGATAGTCATAGCGTCAGGACGAACGGCGTGAATTACTTCGTTTACTAAGCGTAAATAAACGAGCGCGTCTTTGTCGATGTTGTCCTGAAAATAGTTATTGTAGCTGGTAAAACTTTTTCCGAGCCCGTGATCGTGGTAAATCATACTAGTTACGCCATCAAACCTGAAACCGTCAACGCGATATTCGTCCAGCCACCAGCGGCAATTGCTTGCCAAGAAATGTAGAACTTCTGGCTTGCCATAATCGAATAATCGCGAGTCCCATTCCGGATGATTTGTTGGCTTGAAATATTGTGTCGGATCGCCAGCGAAATTGCCTAATCCTTCAACTTCATTTTTGGCGGCGTGGGCGTGGACGAGGTCAATGATGACGCGCAGTCCCATTCCGTGTGCCGTGTCAACCAATTTCTTAAAATCGTCGGGCGTGGCGAATCTTGACGAAACCGCAAAAAAGTTGCTGACGTGATAACCAAAGCTGCCGTAATATGGATGTTCTGCAATTGCCATTAGCTGAACGGTGTTATATCCGGATTCCTTAATTCGCGGCAAAACTTCTGCGGTAAATTCATTAAAGCTGGCAACTTTTTCTTTCTGGCTACTCATGCCAATATGCGCTTCGTAAATGAGCGGAACTTTTGGTTTGGGCGGAGTGTTGTTTTGCCAATTGTAAGGAGTTTTTGGCGACCACACGACCGCGGAAAAATCGACAGAATTTTCGTCTTGGATAACGTAATTCGCATATGAAGGCAGTCGCCAGCCGTCGCTGCCAGACCAATAGACGCGTAATTTATATTTCTGCCCGTGGTGAAGCAAATTTTCGGGAAGATTAATATCCCATTCGCCGTTTTTATCACGATTTAAAGAGAATTCTTCGCGCTCTTTCCAGCCCGAAAAATCGCCAATTAAAAATATCTGAGTCGCGTTCGGCGCCCATTCGCGAAATGTCCAGCCGTTCGTTGTTTTGTGAAGCCCGAAATGCAGAAAACCCATTGCGAATTCCTCTGGTGCTTTATTGCCAAGGGTCTTTTTTAGTGTTGACGAAATATATGACTCGCGCGCCTGAATAATGTGCTTATACGGCGCCAGCCATTGATCCAAATCGACAAGGGTTTTCTTGCTCATGCTTCTAGTATACAGCATACGGAAGGGGATATGCTTGTAAATATCGATTAAAGTTGTATAATATACAGCAATATGGAGCGCTCAAAGTCTGATATGGAACCTAATTCTTCTAAGTTGTTTTCTGATGAAGACTGGAAGCGAATTGCTGGTGCGAATTTATTGCTCGACGAGGAAAACGACGAGATTGCAATCGCTGAGATAGAACAAGCTGCGCACGCTGGCGATATTGAGGGCGAGCAGGTTAGGGTTGTTGGATATAGTCAATCCGGAGAGGATGATTCGTATCGTCTGCAGTCAGTTGAGGGTGTGGCGGATTTGATATCTCCCATGGAAATTGATCCTGATATTTCAGCGCCGTTTGCGATTTACACCAAAGAGATGGCTGCTTTGTGCGTGCGAACTTCACAGAAGGACTATTATTTTCCGCTTGACAAGCAGGCAATTGTATCAATAGAGTTATTGCCAGATGATAGCGGTGTTCCTCGATGTGTGCGTAAATTGCGCCACTATGCTGACAAAATCGAAGAAGCTGCTGGTGTTGGCAACATTCAGGATGCGGAGTCGAGGCGGCTTTTGATAGATGAGATAAATGATGTTTTGAATGAGATTCCGTATGATGGCGGAATTCAAGTGAAATGTCGGGCTTATAAGGTTAAAATTGACGGCAGGGAAAATAATATAGAAGACGCTAATTCTGCGGTTTTGTCTGGATGGTTGCCGAGTTTTACGTGGCGCGATGATCGCCCTGTGCTGGAAATGTTTGATATTAAAAATCGATTTACGACTTTTTGTGTAGATATGAAAGATGTGCTTGATATGACGCCAATTGATAAAGAGGAGATCGGAGCCTCTATTGATTTATTTGAAACAGTTTTTAATAACGATTTTCAAGAGACCGCTTGGCAACTAGCGACGGATCTTTCTTACGTTGACGAGTCAGAGTTTGATGAGGTGTCAAGAGAATATACCCAAACATTAAATGACCAGTTGTCTGAGTTTTCTACGACAAAACTTTATGGCATTAGCACCGTTGGCTTTACTGGTTTTGTGTTGGCTCCTGACACTACGAAAAATAATGAATTACAATATGAATTTATGGACATTCCTAAGGCGTGTATTGATGGGATGGGTTTTGTTAGCTATCATGATAAATTTTACGCGGCGCTTGAAGTGACGATAGACGATGAATCTGGAGACTTTCCGAAGAAGATCTATGTGATACCCGACAGAGATAAGATTATTCGCTTGGAAGGATTCGATGGTGAAGCCGAAGAGCTTAAAATGGCGATAAATGAACTTCATAAAATTGCAAATTTTGCAAGTGAAGTAGTTAATGATGAGTGTTTCTATAAATTGCCTCTTGATGAGCAGCTTGATGTATTGAGTCAGTATGAATGCGCCGCTCGTAATGTAATCCAGGATATTAGCAGAGTGCGGGAGTTTAAGGGCGAATGTGCAGTTTCGGCATACCGATGTTTGCCTGGTGACTTGCTGAATGCGGTTTCGTGGAATGATGTTCCGCTAGAAGAGGTGAGTAGTCATGAATATATTGATAAATTTGCGCTGTGTGCGGATAATTTGGCGGTCTGGAATCCAGAAATTAACGATAGGCCAGATATTGACGGCCGAATATTAAGCGTGTCGGAATTGCCACTTAGCCGCGGCGAGCCTGTGCTAATAGTTAATAACGCGGAAGAGAATAAATATTACTTGGTGCGATGTAGCGATGTGATTAGCTTGTCGCGAAACGATCCGTCGACCATTTCGTGATATAATCAAACAGATTATGCAGGAAAAACCTTTTTCTTTTGAAATAACCTCACGATTTAACGACACTCTGGCGCGTACCGGAATTATTCACACGCCGCATGGAGATATCAAAACGCCGGCGTTTATTGTTGTTGGAACTAAGGCTAATGTTAAGGCTATGGTTCCAGAGATGGTGGCAGATGTTGGCGCGCAGGCGGTGCTGGCGAACGCGTATCATCTATACTTGCAGCCAGGTCATGAGTTGATTGAAAAAGCGGGATATCTCGGTAAATTCATGCATTGGGGCGGGCCGACTTTTACGGATAGTGGTGGCTTTCAGGTGCTGAGTTTGGGTTCTGGCTTTAAGAAAGTTTTGGCAATGAGTACTGATGTTGACGAAGAAATTGCAATTGCTAAAAAGTCGTCGCGCCATGCTTGGGTGGACGAAAACGGCGTAATGTTTAAGTCGCATTTAGACGGGTCTTATCATAAATTCACACCCGAGCTGTCTATGCAAATTCAAGCTGGAATTGGTGCTGATATTACTTTTGCGTTCGATGAATTGACGTCGCTAATCGATCCATATGAATATCAAGTTGAGGCGCTGGCTCGGACGCATGCTTGGGCTGAAAGAAGTTTGACGGAAGTTAAGCGTTTGCGGGCGGCTCGTCCAGATAAGCCATATCAAGCTTTATTTGGCGTTTTGCAAGGTGCGAATTACGAGGATTTACGGAAACAAACTGCCGAGTTTTTGGGCGCGATGGATTTTGATGGCTATGGAATTGGTGGCGCTTTGGAGAAGGAAACGATGGCTCAGACGATTCAGTGGGTCAATCAAATTCTGCCCGAAAATAAACCGCGACATTTGTTGGGAATTTCTGAACCTGATGATATTTTTGCGGCGATTGAACAGGGGGTTGATACTTTTGACTGTGTGAGTCCGACGCGAGTGGCTAGGAATGGCGCTGCGTATACGCCGTTTGGTCGAGTCAATGTGCGTGGTCAGAAATACCGCGAGATGTTTGCGCCGATTATGGACGATTGCGATTGTTACACTTGCAAGAATTACACGGCGGCTTACCTCTGTCATCTTTTGCACGCTCGCGAGTCGTTGGCTGGAACGTTGCTATCAATTCATAACGAGCGATTTATCGTCAAGCTGGTTGATGATATTCGTGAGAGTTTAGAGAACGGTACGTTTTACGAGTTTCGCGATTCGTTCCTGGTGAAGTATTATAGTAAGAAATAGGCTATTTACAACTGATTGGAAAATCGTTATAAT
>CAUUDX010000024.1:0-7568 GCA_963544125.1 uncultured Candidatus Saccharibacteria bacterium
CAGCCGTCCCGTGCTGGTTACATCCTGATTAAACGTGGTGTGAATTCGCCCATCATCAGCCACCAACTTTGGCAACGCCTCAATGTATGTGCTGATCAATTTAGTTAATTCTCGATATCGCTCAATTAATTCGATAATCGGATGTTGTCCACGCAATTTATCCAACTCTTTTTGACCTGTCGAATATCCAGTTTTTCCCTTTTTTATGCCAGCGGTAGGTAATTGCAATTTGGTAAACAAAACCTCAGAAAGTTGTGCTGGACTAGACGCGTTAAACTCGTATCCAGCCATGGAATACATTTGTTGTTCAAGCTCACCAACTTCCGCCTCCAGCTCATCGCCCATCTGTTTTAATAACGTATCGTCCAGCTTCATCCCGCGTTTTTCCATCTGGAATAACGGCCAAATTACCGGAAAATCAAACTCACGAGCTACGCGCGCAATTTGCAAATTGTTCGACATATAAATTTTTTGTTCGTTATAAATTTTACGCAAGCGAGCCAATTGATAAGGCGCAGAATTGTCGTCAGAAAAATCACCCGACAGCGCATTCAAACTGCGATCACGCTTCAACGGATCAATCAAAAACGCCGCCTGCCCAACATCCCAAACTTCATGAAAACGCACCGCCACGCCATGATTATCCAGCGCGTGATACAACTGCTTAATATCCGCCGCGATCACAATTCCCTGCGCCAGTAATTGCCACATAGATTGACTAATTTCGCTAATTTTCGCCGTCCACGCAGATTCAGACTTAGAGCTTACGTAAATTACGTCAGGCTCAGAAGAGTCGATATATATAACATTTTCCGCTTCAAACATCGGCGTATCGGGCATTTTTTCAACCGTCGGAATATTCAAATTTATTTGCTCGATTTTCTCACCTTCCGCCATTTGCATTGTTTTTGGCAATCGTCCAATTAGCGATTGAAATTCTAATTTCTGCAAAATTTCTGCCACTCGCGCAAAGTCGCAATCATTCACATCCGCCACGTCCCAATCCAGCTCAATCGGCGCATCAGTCCAAATTTCCGCCACTTGCTTGGTTAAATATGCCGACTCACGACCATTTTCCAACTTCGTTCGCAAAGCACCTTTTTGCTCATCCAAATGTTCATAAACCCCGTCCAGCGTTTTATATTGCTGCAATAATTTAACCGCCGTTTTTTCACCAACTCCCGGCACGCCCGGTAAATTGTCACTAGAATCACCCTTCAAAGCCTTCAGGTCTAAGAATTGCTCCGTCCGAATTCCATATTTTTGTTCAAAATATTCTGACGTGAATTCTTCGATATTCCTTAGGCCATTTTTCATAGCGTAAACTTTAGTAAGCGGCGTCACCAATTGCAAAGCATCCAAATCTGAGGTCAATAAACACGTTTCAATCCCGCGAGATTCCGCCTGCCTGGCAAACGCGCCCATAATATCATCCGCCTCGTAATCATCAATTTCATAAAGTGGCCAGCCAAACGCATCAAGCAGTTCGTGTAAAATCGGAATTTGCTGATAAAAATCATCAGGTGCAGGCTTACGTCCAGCCTTATATTCAGGATACAGCTCGCGTCGCTTGCGAATATTCGTGCCTCGTTTATCCCAAGCTACTGCCACATAATCTGGCTCTAACTTTTTAATCATTTCAATTGCCAAACTGACAAATCCGTACACTCCACCAGTCGGAGTTCCATCCGCCATCGACAATCCCGGCATAGCATAATAACCTCGGTAAAACACCGACTTTCCATCAATAACCACTAGACGCTTCATAGTTCTATTGTAGCATTTAAGCGGCTGTCGTCAGAGAATTGATCAACTTGTGGTCTAAACTTTGTAATACTTTTTTTGAAAAGATTTTTTTCAAGTTTTCTGCTTGATTATGACGCGCTGCTTCCGACGAAGTTTTTCTTAATAGACTTTCCTCGTATTCTCTTACTTGGTCATGATAAACGCAAATTGGAGGATTGTCACCGTTCAAAATCACATCAAGCAATATTGGCATATTGTCTTTATCACAGCCAACCTCAAATTCGTACGTTTTAGTAGAGCATTCCTTAAATATTCTGGAATAGTCAAAACATGACGCATCATTAACGATAACATATTTAAAATCCATAGATAATTTTACCGCCGACCAGACAGCAGATATAGCAGCTTGTCCAAATTTTTTATATGCTTCTATAGTCAAATTCTTCGTATCGCCTTCATCCTCAAACATATCATTTTGTAAGATTGTGTATATCTGATAGCGACTTTTCGAATTAGATAGCGAGGCGACAGGATTCTCCCAAATCATCCAAATCTGCCCATATTGATCCTCGATAGGCTCGTCAACAAACCTTTGCCATTTCTCGCTACCGTCTGAATTATGATCAAATTTCGACTCTAGCTCTTCAATCTGAGCCATTATCTTATAGTTCCGATTTTCTTGACCCTCAGTATCAAGGTCAGAAAAAGAATTCTGAGGTAACTCTTCAGTATATCCATGAAGCGTTTCCATAATACTTACTTAAAAGATACTCTCTATTTGGAAGAATGTCAACAAATTGTTAAAATTAGTACATGACACAACCACACGCAAAAATTATCGCCTTGGTTGGATTGGCGGGCAGCGGCAAAAGTTCTGCTGTCGAATATTTGACAGAAAAAGGATTTCCAAAAATTTACTTCGGCGGCGTTATTTATAAAGCTATGGACGAGGCCGGAATTGAAAAAACCTGGGACAATCAACAAAAATTCCGCGAAGAAATTCGTCGCAAAGAAGGTAAAGATTTCGTAATCAAACGCGTTATAAAAAATATTCACGATTTGATTAATGCTGGCCAAAATAAAATTGTTTTGGATGGACTATACACTTGGAGTGAATATAAATTTCTCAAGCACGAATTTCCTGGACAAGTTGTCGTTATTGCTATTATTACACCGAAATACCTCCGTTATCAACGAATGGCTAAGCGTACGGAACGCCCAATGCAGCCACACGAAGTCGATCAGCGTGATTGGTCAGAAATTGAAAATCTGGAAAAAGGTGGACCAATTGCTATTGCTGATTATTTCATCATTAACGACGGCAGCCTCGAGCAATTGCACCAAAAAATAGACGCCGCAACTCACGACGCCCATTTTTGTAAATCGCCCGAACAGTGTTAATTAATCCAGATATTCGTAAAGTTTTTTCGCGTCTTTATGCTTGCGAAGTTTTGCTAGTGCCTTAGCTTCAATCTGGCGGATTCGCTCACGCGTCACAGCAAATTCCTGACCAACTTCTTCCAAGGTGTGATTTTTGCCATTGTCCAAGCCAAAGCGCATTCGGACAATTTTCTGCTCACGGTCACTGAGACTTGATAAAATTTCCTGAACTTGCTCTTTTAGCAATTGATTTGAAGCAGAATCTTCTGGTGAAACCGTATCTTCATCAACAATAAAATCTTGTAGAACTGAATCGTCATCTTCACCATCACGACCAACACCAGCGTCCAGAGAAGAAATATCCTGCTTGATCTTAATGACGTATTCAATTTTCTCTGGCTCCATGTCTAACTCTTTAGACAATTCCTCAATTGTCGGCTCACGATTCAATTCCTGCGTCATTCGTCGCTGAGTGCGCAGCAATTTGTTAATGGTTTCAACCATGTGAACTGGAATACGAATCGTTCGAGCTTGGTCAGCAATCGCACGCGTAATCGCCTGGCGAATCCACCAAGTCGCATAAGTCGAAAACTTAAAGCCCTTATCCGGATCAAACTTCTCAACTGCACGCAAAAGTCCCGTATTTCCTTCTTGAATCAAATCCAAAAAGTCCAAACCACGACCCGAATATCGCTTAGCAATTGACACCACTAGGCGCATATTCGCCTCAGCCATCTTATCCTTAGCCTTTTTATCGCCTTCAACAATTCGTCGCGCCAAGTCCATTTCTTCTTCAGCACTAAGTAGTGGAATTTTACCAATTTCCCTCAGATACAAACGAACGGAGTCGTCTGACACATCATCCAAATATTGCCCAGTTGTTAGCGAATCCAAATCTTCCGATTCTTCTTCGTCTATAAGTGTTGGATCAAAATCATCATCTTCATTTAAGTTTGCTGGCCTCGTCGTGATATCGTCGCTCACATTTTCTCCTTAATCAGATTATTTAAGCTCTGGCGTAAATTCTGAGACAAAACCTCATCACCCGACGCCTCGGCATCTCTAAGCTGCGTTAATAGTTGATTCTTTTTGTTTTCGCGATGTTTAATTGTTATCTGTCTGACTAGCCGAGCCATTTCTTCATCTAAGCTTTTTTGCTCCCAATTGGCGTAACGACTTTCACTTTTCAACTGTACTATTTTCACATACTGTTCGATTTTTTGCAAGTCCAACGGAACTTCACCCAAATCAGCGTCTGGGTTCTTCCGCAAATAGCCAATCAACTGCCGTGCGCTGTCGCCGTCCAGCATTTCTCCAGAAATCGCCGCCAGCCAGCGCCGCACGGATTTTTCACTCGCCGCCAGTCCTGCCAAAATATCCTCAGTTTCATCCTGAACTGGATTTGGTTTTTCCTTCTCAATTTTCGGCTTTTTCAATTGATGTTCAGTAACTTTTTCGTTCGACAATTTTGCCTTAAGTGCAGTAATTGACGCGCCAGTTTTTTCGGAAATCACCGACAAATAATGCTCTTGCTCTACCGGATCTTTCAAGCCTCGGACAATCCTCAGCGCAATAGTCGAGAATCGCCTCTTACCTTCTGCCGATTTCAAATTCTCCATTTCCGCATATCTGGCAATCACCCAATCCACCGCCGGCTGAGATTGGTCAATCGCCATTTGCCAAAGCGCTGGATCTTTTTGAATCAATTCGTCTGGATCTTTGACGCCATCAGGCAAGCTCACCACTTCCAACTCCACGCCGACTTCCTGTGCCAAATTGATAGCACGCTCCGTCGCGTTAACTCCCGCTCGATCGCCATCAAACGCCAAGCGAATTCGTCCTGCCAATCGACTAAGCGACTTCAAATGTTGAGTCGTCATCGCCGTTCCAGAAGTCGCAACAACATTTTTAATATTCACTTGATGACTGCTAATAACATCCAAATTGCCCTCAACAATCACCGCCACATCACTTTTCCGAATCGCTTCCTTGGCTTGATGCAAACCAAAAATATGTCGCGATTTATCAAATAACAGCGTTTGCGGCGTGTTCAGGTATTTCGGCGCGCGCGGATCGTCACGAATAATTCTGCCCGTAAACCCAACAACATCGCCATTGCCGTCGCTCAGCGCCACCATCATTCGCCCGCGAAACAAATCACCACCAAACCGATTCGCCAAACCAGCGTCCGCTAATTCCTGGTGTGAAAATCCTCGCTTTTCCAGTGCCTTCGTCAACGAATCTCCCCTATCTGGCGCATAACCAATTAAAAAATCACCAATCGTCTGACGATTTAATCGCCGTTTTTTAACCACATAATCCAGAGCTAATGAATTTTTCACCAAATTCTGCTGGTAGAAATTAGCGGCCAATTTAAGTGCTTCTCTCGCCCTGGCTCGACGCTTGGCTGTTCGTCCATCGCCATTAGAAAACAAAGTCAAATCCACGCCCGCTTTACGCGCCAAATGCTCCAAGGCTTGACGAAAATCCATCCCCTCCACCATCATCACGAAAGTAAAAATATCACCGCCTTTTCCAGAAGAAAAATCGTGCCAAATTTGTTTTTCCGGACTAACCATAAAGCTCGGGGTTCGCTCGTCGGTAAACGGACTTAAACCCTTCAAATTGCGCCCCGCTCGCTTCAACTGGACGTATTCACCAATCACATCCTCGATGTTCAGTCGCGCCCGCACTTCTTCTTTGGCATCATTCATATTTTTATTATATCACCCTTTACCTCTGTTATTGTTTGTGGTTAAATAGGAACATGTATCCTGACAATTTGAATAACCAACCTCAAGGTATCGATTATCTGAATCAAATTGCCACACCTCCGCCGGCGGAAGGTTTTGATAAAAAAACCAAAATAATTATCGCTATTTTGAGTTTTATCGGCTTGATAACCCTGATCGCGATATTCGTTTTTTCACAAGATTCTACGCCAAATACCAATCCGTCACAAGTTGCATCACGCGTTAACAAACTACTCACTATTTCCAAAAAATACAATAATAAGTTTCGCTCAACCAGCCTGCAGACCACTAATAGTTCTCTAGTTGCAGTATTAACTACCGCAGACGCCTCAATGGGTGAAGCACTTCAATCAACCGGCATCAACTATAAGGAAAAGCAAAAAGAAATCCTCGCCTTAGATTCGTCAGAAAAATTAGAGAAAAAATTAGATGAAGCCCTTCTAAACGCACAATTGGATATTACCTATTCTCATGAGATGAATGTGCAAATAACAGATACGATCAACATGATGAAAAAGGTGTACAAGTCCACTAAGTCAAAAAAGATGCGCGAATGGCTAGTAAAAACCGCTGGCGATTTAGAGAATATCCAGAAACAGATTAATCAAATTATTAAGGCAGATTAGACTTCCGAGACTAATCGATAACTCAACCTCGCCAAGTCAAAAACTTCTTCATCAGTCAATTGACCTGAACAAATAATCGTATTCCAGTGCTTTTTATTCAAGTGATAACCTGGCAAAACTGTTTCGTATTTTTCTCGTAAATTCTGTGCCAACAACGGATCGCATTTCAGACTTACTCTGAGAGGTTTTGAACCTTCTGTTACCAACGCCACCATCTTCCCTGCACCATCATTATCTCGACCAAATTTATATACCGCAACACCCTCACCAAATGGATAATCTAACCATACGCCCGGCAAACTCAGAATAAATTCTTCAAATTGTTTATGTGTCATGCCTTTACCTTTTGCAAATAATACTCAAGTTCCATAATACTGCCGCGGATATCCTCCAGCGCTCGATGATCTTCTGGCTTGGCGAATTTCTTACCATATTTTCCTTCAAATACCACCTTCCATGCGCTCACATCAAGCATTCGATAGTGTAATCTTTTCGATAGCGTCGGCCACCATTGGTCAATGAATCGCCTATCCTGATGGATTGAATTGCCAGCCAACAGAATCTTTGTCTCGCCCGCAAAATGCTCATCACAAAACGCCAACAATTCGCGTTCTATTTCCGCCAAAGGTTTTCCTGATTCGTTCTGCTCTTCCAAGCCTCGTCTAGCCTCCGGATGTTCATTCCAAAAACCAGCATTTCGATCTAACAACTTAGCCAACTTTTCCGAATCGTGACGAACAATTCCTTCATACGTCGCAATTTCCTTAAAATTCCAATCCGTCGCAATTGCCGCTACTTCTAAAATCTCATCGCGCATTGGATCTAATCCAGTCATCTCCAAATCCACCCATAAAATCTTTTTCGGCTTAAAACTTGCTTTCATATCTCTATTTTACCACTTAATATAAGGCGTGCTAAACTAAAATCATGACAAAACGTATCTTACTCAAATTATCAGGTGAACAACTTCAAGGCGAATTCGTCAGCGGATTTGATCCAAAACGTGCCCGCTGGATCGCTGAACAAATTAGACCAGCATTAGAGGACGGCGCTGAGATTGTTA
>CAUUDX010000025.1:0-7003 GCA_963544125.1 uncultured Candidatus Saccharibacteria bacterium
ATTTCACGCTCTATTTGGGGACGGATCCTTCGGCGGACAGTTTGCATGTTGGACACTTGGCGGTTTACATGATGGTTCGGCATTTTCTGGAGCGCGGACATAAGGTGTTTTTGCTTGTCGGTGGTGGTACGGGAATGATTGGTGATATGCGCGATACAGAAGAGCGAAATTTACTGTCATATGAGGAAATTGAACATAATAAGCAGGCCCTAAAATCCCAGGTTTCGCGGATTTTTGCTGGGCGCGATTTTACTTTGGTTGACAATGCTGATTGGCTGGCTGAGCTGGAATTGTTGCCGTTTCTTCGTGACATCGGTAAGAATTTTAATATGGCAGATTTGGTGAGCCGTGAGTTTTTCAAGGCGCGCATTAATAACGGTAAGGGCTTGAGTTTTGCGGAGTTCACTTACACTTTGCTTCAGGGATATGATTTTTGGCATCTATTTAATCAATATGGCGTGAATTTGCAAATTGGTGGATCGGATCAATGGGGCAATTTATTATCCGGCGTGGATCTGATTCGCAAAAAAGAAAACACTGAAGTCTACGCAATGACTGCGCCACTGCTTATCAATAAGTCAACTGGTCGTAAATTTGGTAAATCTGAGGGTGGTGCGGTTTGGCTTGATGAAAATAAGACCAGCGTCTATAAATTCTATCAATTCTGGTTGAACGTCGATGATGAGAGCGCGATTGAATATATGAAGATATTTACGATGTTGGATCGCGATACAATTGAGGCTATTGCCGAAAACCACGCCGTAAATCCTGGTGCTCGTTCGGCGCAGAAGGTTTTGGCTCGCGAAGTTACTGACATTGTTCACGGTAGCGCACGTCGTGAATCTGTTGAGCGCGTGAACGAAGTTTTGTTCGGCGGCGGTGATTTTAGGAAATTATCGGATGATGATTTGAGTGCTCTAGCTGAAGAGATTCCTTGCGTTGATGCTGGAGTTGATGTAATTGAAGCGTTGGTAGAATCTGGCGCAGTTAGCTCTAACGGTGAAGCAAAGCGACTGTTAAAATCTGGCGCTATTAGCCTAAACGGCGAAAAACTTGCCGAAAATAAAGTCATCAATGACACGTCACTACTGAAGAAGGGTAAAAACACATTTGTATTAATTATGGGGGAGGATGAATAATGAAAAAAATTATCGGTTTTGACTTGGACGATACACTAGCAATTACAAAATCGCCAATTAGCGACCGTATGGCGGGGATCCTTAGTCGATTACTTGAGAATTATGACGTTTGCGTAATTACTGGCGGCACGTTCCAGCAAATAAAAAAGCAGGTTATTGATAGGCTGAGTGTTACTCCAGAGTTGCTTCAGAAATTCCACGCGATGCCGACTTGTGGAACTCGGTATTATCGATTTGACGCCGCTGATAATGAATGGAAAATTCAGTATGCGAATGATTTGTCTGATGAGCAAAAAACTCAGATAACTGCGGCGTTGGAAGAAGTTGCGAAGGAAATGGGTATTTGGTGTGAGAATCCTGCGGGTGAAATAATTGAAGATCGGCACAGTCAGATTACTATGTCGGCTTTGGGTCAGCAAGCCACACCTGAAGATAAATATGCGTGGGCTGAAAAATATAAGGATGTCCGTCCAATATATCGCGACAAGGTGGCGGAGAAGTTGCCTGGGCTTGAGGTGCGAATTGGCGGAACAACGAGCACTGACATCACGCTTCCGGGAATTGATAAGGCTTATGGAATTGGACGGTTGCTTGAATTGAATGGCTGGTCAAAAGAAGAAACGCTGTTCTTTGGTGACAAGATCGAAGAAGGTGGTAACGATTTTCCAGTAAAACAAATGGGCGTAGATTCAATTGGCGTGAGGGGCTGGGAAGATACGGCCTACGCTCTGGAAGGCATCAACGCCGTTTCGTAGATGAAGCTAACAACTCCTCTCGAGCAAATTAAAGGCGTAGGACCGAAAACTGCTCAGGCTCTAGCAGTGGCCGGTCTTACGACGGTTTCTGATGCTCTGAATTTCTTACCGCGAGCGTATGACGACTATTCGACCGCGGTTAATATCGCAGATCTTCAGCCGGGAAAAGTTACGGTTAAGGCGCGCTGCGAGTCGGTTTCGACGCGTATTGTTCGGCGCGGACTCAGGATTACGACCGCGGTTTTGGCGGATAAATCAGGCAAAGTTAAGGCGGTTTGGTTCAATCAGCCGTACCGCGAAACGCAATTAAAATCTGATGCGGAATTTATTTTTTCTGGCCAATTTGGTATGCAATATAATCGCTATCAGATCAACAATCCATCCGTTGAATTAGCAAAAGAAGTTGCCAAAACTGCTGCGGAAAATAATTCAGGAATTCAGCCAGTTTATAAGTCGATCAAAAATATTCGCCCAAAAACCGTGCAAGATTTGATGAAAAATCTTCGGCCGATTATGGATTTTTTGCCCGAGACTTTGCCGGAGAATATTATTCAGCGTCAAAAATTGGTTAGTCGTTCTGAAGCGGTTAAATTCCTTCACGTGCCAAAAACTCATGAGGAAATTTCTCGTGGTCGTGAGCGCTTGGCGTTTGAGGAGTTGTTTGAAATGATATTGGCAGCGCAGTTTAATAAGCAGGAGCAAACTAAACTAGCTGGCTGGAAAATTCCGTTTAATAAATCTGTCGTAAAGGGTTTTGTTGATCAATTGCCGTTTTCGCTGACAAATGCCCAGCGCCGAGCGGCGTGGCAAATTTTGCAAGATTTGGAGTCTGACCATCCGATGAATCGGTTATTACAAGGAGATGTTGGCTCGGGAAAAACTGTCGTTGCGGGTCTGGTGGTGGCGGAAGTGGCGAAGGCTGGTTTTCAGACGGCAATTATGGCGCCGACGGAGATTTTGGCGCAGCAACACGCGAAAACGCTGGACGAGTTATTGTCGCCATTTGGTGTGTCTGTTGCGCTTCTGACGGGCCACGTGAAAGGTGCGGCGCGCAGTCAATTGTTGGACAATTTGGCTAGCGGTAACATTGATGTTGTGGTCGGCACACACGCGCTAATTCAGGAAAAGGTTGCGTATCATAAATTGGGATTTGCAGTGATTGATGAGCAGCATCGGTTCGGCGTGAAGCAACGGCAAGCTTTGCTTGAAAAATCAGATTTTATGCCGCATCTTTTGAGTATGACCGCTACGCCAATCCCGCGTAGTTTAGCGCTGACGTTATATGGCGAATTGGACATTTCTATTTTGAACGAACTGCCGTCTGGTCGCCAACCAATTCAGACTAAGATTTGGTCGCCGGCGTCAGCTCCGAAACTTTACGAATCGATTGAAAATGAGCTAGCCAAAGGTCGCCAAGCTTACGTTATTTGTCCGTTAATTGACGATAATCCAGATAACGATAAAAAATCGGTGGAGGCGGAATATAATAAACTGTCTAAGACTATTTTTAGCCATCGTCGAGTTGGGTTGTTGCACGGAAAGCTTCCTCCCGAAGAAAAAGCTGAAGTGATGCAGAAATTTGCGGATGGCGAGCTGGATATGCTAGTCAGTACGACTGTGGTTGAGGTTGGCGTGAATGTGCCGAATGCGACGATGATGTTAATTGAGAATGCGGATAATTTTGGACTGAGCCAATTACACCAATTGCGCGGACGAGTTGGGCGTGGGAAGCATCAGAGCTTTTGTCATTTGATGATGAGCGGTCATGATAAACCGAGCCAACGACTTCGGGAGATTGAAAAATCTCAAGATGGGTTTTATTTGGCGGAGGTTGATTTGAAATTGCGCGGTCCTGGTGAAATTTACGGTAAGATGCAACATGGAGATTTGAATCTGAAAATTGCTTCGCTGGCGGATACTGCGCTAATTGCTCGCGCTCAAGCTGAAGCTGAACGCTTTGTCAAAGAGGGGCAAGATTTGCTACAATATAATCATCTGGCGCACGCCGTCAGTCGCTATCAGCGATTAACTGTTTTAAACTAATATGTATGCAGGAACAACAATTAGGGATGGCTCTGGTCGATTTATTGGCGTCCACCAAAAAATAGATCGAGCCGCAAGGAGAAATATAGAACCAATTCTTCCGGATTGGTGTGATTTTCCTGATATTAAAGATATTCTTCATTTTGAGGGCAAGAATGGTCCGGACGGCGTCAAGCGAAAAAGCCCAGCCGTGGATGAGCCGTGGCATTTTATAAATCCGGACGATCCGAATGACACTGCACTTTTGGAGATGATTGACGGACACATTGGCAATTTAGTTGAGGCGCTACGAACAAATAATTCCGAGCGAGCTGCGTTTGAGGCGGCTTGGATGGCACATGCGATTACCGATGGTTTGACTCCGGCTCATCATTTTCCTCTGGAACAAGCTATGGCGGAACTTCGCGGCGGTGAAGGATTGGAGACGCGAACCTCAATTTTGAAGAAAAATCTCATGAAGGGCGATAACGGAATTGAACTGATTAAGAACAACTGGAAATTCTGGGGCGCTAAAGGTATGATGACGACACACGTGGCGTTTGAAGCGGGCGTGGCTAGTGTGGTGGCATATCCGCGTTTTAAGGACGCAATTCCGAGTGACGATGAGATATTACAAGTGAAAAATCACGGCTATCGTGAGTATTATTTGGACCAAGTTCACGCCGTGGCATCGATGAAAATGTACGACAATTTTAGTAAAAGCGGCTGGACGACGGATCTTGCTTGGCAGACAAATCACGAGCTAATGCCGATTATTATAAGGTCGGTAATGTTGGGCTGGCTGGCGTCTGTCTGGAGGCTTGAGGCAGAAAAAAGTGAGAGTTAGGATTATCTCCGGCGAATTCGGCGGACGATTCATAAAAACTCCGTCCGGCTCAACGACGCATCCTATGGGCGAGCGAGTACGTTCGGCTATGTTCAATTCTTTGGGTGAATCGATACGCGGCGCGCGGGTTTTGGATGCTTTTGCGGGGTCTGGTGCTGTTGGACTAGAGGCATTAAGTCGTGGCGCAGAGTCGGCGGTTTTCGTGGAACGAGATCGAGTCGCTCAGCGAGTAATTGCTGAAAACATAAGTATTTTAGGCGTCGAAGAAAAATCTATTGTAATAAAAACAACGATAGTAAATTGGTTGGAAAGTGCAGGCTCAACAGGGGAGTTTGATATTATTTTTGCCGATCCGCCGTACCATAATCCACAGTTTTCCACAGTTTCTAAGTTAATGAGACTACTCAAACCGGGTGGAACTATGATATTATCACATCCAGGAATAGGTGAGGTGCCGGTTCAAGACAAAACTGTTGTGGTGGACAGTCGTAGTTATGGGGAGGCGCACCTCACCAAGTTCCTACGATTGGAATAAGTTTGATGATCGTTCTGATAAATATCAGAGCGTTTTTAATAGAAAAAAGTAGGTAAATTATGAATGAATTTATTTTAGTAGCAATAAAATTATTGATCGGATTTTTTGCGCTGACGATAATAATTAACGTTACAGGAAAAGGTAATCTGGCACCATCTTCCGCTAGTGATCAAGTTCAGAATTACGTACTTGGTGGTATTATCGGCGGCGTTATTTATAACAATGATATTAAGATTTTGGACTATGTTGGGATTTTGTGCATATGGTGCGTGTTAGTGTTAACATTGAAGTGGATAAAGAAGCATAGCGTTAAGGCTAAACAGCTGATTGACGGTAAGGCTTTGATAATTATAGACAATGGGAAGATAAATATCGAAAACTGCGAGAAGGTCGGCTTAAGTGCTCATGATGTTTCTTTCAAGCTTCGAACCCATAATATTTACTCGACGAAAGACGTGAAAAGGGCTGTTGTTGAACAGGATGGCGAGCTCATTATTTCGCACAAAGGCGAGGAAAATCCGAAATTCCCGTTAATAACGGACGGTCAATTGCAATCTGATATTTTGGAAGTAATCGGAAAAGACGAAAAGTGGTTGCTTGGCGAGCTTAAAAAACGAGGACTAGAATCCTACGGAGATGTATTTTTGGGCGAGTATGTAGACGGAGATTTGATTCTGACTGCTTATAATTAAAGGTGAATTAACTGGGTGGGGTGAAAAGCGTCGTTGTTTGATGGTGTTGTGAAGTTAACTTTGCCACTACATCTAGTGGTGATGTATAATAATTTATAGATAAAGCAGAAAGAGGAGGAGTTTGGAAGATGTCTTGCATTGATTACTGTTCGGGTGGCACTAACGTAGATGGTGCGCCAATTGAGGCGGCGGCTCAAACTGATGACACTACCAAGAGAAAAATGGATTGTTATGAAAAACTTGCGAACGAACACGACATTGACGGAGTCGAGAATAGCCATGAAAATACACCTAAGACTGATGCTGATGAAAAACTGGGTAAAGCTGCATTATCTTGTGCGGGAATAGAAGATCCTACAGATAGGTTCTCGCATTCAGTGCAGGGTGAGTTATTTCCAGAAAGCTGTAGTATTAGCTAATCATTAGAGCTCCACAATATCCCGGAATGGTCATTTGAAAGTTTTCCATGCTTACTGTGCTTATGGGATGTGTTGAGGTGATGACTTTAGTATTTTCTGGGATTAAAAATTTCTGCGGTGTGTCCGCGAAATTGATAAAAATATAAGCACGTTGACCAGCCAGCTCTCTTTTTAATCCGAGAATAAATCCGTTACCAGTGTTTTGTGCGATACTCAAATCGCCATTTTTAAGAATTGGGAAGGTTTGGCGTAATTTTAGCAGCTTTCGGTGCATATTAAGCAGAGAATCGTTTGCGATTTTTTCGCTATCAACGTTAATCTTCGTGTGATTTTCATTAACAGGAAGCCAAGGTTTTGCGCTTGAAAAGCCTGCAAATTGCGAATCATTCCATTGCATTGGCGTGCGCTCCAAATCTCGACTATCAACAACAGAATTGGCGGGACTAAAATTATCTTGAATGTCGTCAGTGGTCAATTCTCCGTTTGTCATACCGATTTCGTCGCCGTAATATACTACGCTAATTCCTGGAGTGAGGAGATTTAAGAAGCTGAGGGCGCGGGCGCGTTCTTCGCCCAATCTGGAGGCGACTCGCG
>CAUUDX010000026.1:0-6958 GCA_963544125.1 uncultured Candidatus Saccharibacteria bacterium
TTTTGATTAATTTGTCACCCTTAAACACTACTAGAATTATATCAATATCTAAATTTACCTAGCAAAGTTCTAGTGATGGATAAGTTCGAAATTGAACTCCAAATAGAAATCGCCCTTCGAAAAAGGCGATAATCTAAACACAACTAAATCTTAGCACATCCGAAAATAAAAATCAAACACACTATAGCTAATCTACTAGTCAGAATGCCGGGACGTGCTAGAAAAAGCCACAAACATCATAGTAGTACACAAAAACAACTACGCGCACATTGTTAAATCTAACAAATAGTGATAAACTGCAAGCGCATGGTTTGAGCATCCATGCTCTCTTTCCGCCCTCTGAAAATGGGGGCGGGTTTTATTTATGTGCGGCGGACGCCATATGGTAAATTATCATTTTCTCGGGATTGCTTTTACGCAAAATGCAAGCTAAATGATTACATTATGCAAGCAATTTTGCTATAATACTTACTGCTAGAATGCTCTAAAAAGAAAGGAAAGGCTATGCCAATAGTAAATCGAATTGTAAAAAAGAATGGTAAGATCATCAAATCTAAGGTTGAGATACCTACACCAGTTTATAATGTCAGAATTAAGCAGGAAGTATATGAACGACTTGTAGTGCTTGCTGCTGAGAACGGTCGCAGTGTAACTGGCGAAATAAATTACAGGCTTGAGCAGTCGCTTAAAAAATAGTATTATGGCTGAGCGATTGTTGTGATTAGCAATCGTTGTTATATAGGCACCTCATTTTCGAGGCGTCTTTTTTGACGGCTTCGAAAAGAATAGTAAATACATTCCAAATACAAGCTTAATCGCTGAGTCAATATATGCTATCACCTCTAATGGGATATTAGTAAAAATATATCCTACAAAAATATTAATCGCACAAATAATACCTAAATATATCATTGACTTTCCATGTACAAAATAATAAAGGAAGAAATGCAGTGCGGTCGCCATCAGCGCTCCCAGCCAAATTAATCTCCAATTTTCAGTCGCAAAGAATGGTCCGCCTAGTAGAACCATTAAGATAAATAATAAAATAACGGCATATAAAGATACTTTCTTTTGAAATTCACTCGAAGAGCCATCAGACAGCCTATTCAACACCTTTTTATTCATGTTGATTGAGAAAAAGCTAATGATGTAGCCAATACTGAATACTTGCATGTTTATTATTTGTTTTCCTCCAGCCAAGATAGCTATTACTATAACCACCGCTACTGTAATTAACCACAATCCACACGCCCTCTTATAGTTAAATTCCAACTTTTCGTCTTTATTATAATTTAAAAAAGCCATAAATATCTCCGATAAAATTATCACTCTTATTATATCACCGCAACGATAAAGCCTAAAAATCGTAAGCATTTATTATTAACATATGATAAACTAATCTCATGGAAACGCTTATATTTATAGTTATAGTAGCCGCCGCAATTATTTTACTGGCAATCAAGGCAAGGCAGGGGACTGACAGTGACACAAGCCCAATTAAAACCCCAATAAAGAAAGAATACGTATACATTAAAAAATCTTGCGCAATGACACCAAGTGAATTATCGTTTTACAAAATACTACACGAAGCAATAAACGGATGTGTAATTATACCTCAGGCTCATTTAAGTATGTTTTTAGACCATGAGATAAAAGGGCAAAACTGGAAGGCGGCTTTCGCAAGAATAAACGGCAAATCTGTAGATTTTCTAATTTGCACCAATGATATGAAGCCTCTCATAGCTATTGAGCTTGACGATAATACCCACAATCAGCCCGATCGAAAAACGCGCGATGATTTCGTCAATTCAATCATAGCCAATACTAATATGCCCCTACTGCGATTTAAGGCAGGCGAATGGAATAGTGAAATAATTAAGCACAGAATCACCCAAGCTCTTTCGCAAAATTAGCAATTAAAAAATAATAGAACAAAATACGAACTAATTATTAGTCATTTTTAAGCATACATAAAGCCGAATCCGGCTGAGTATTTATATTGATAAATTTTGCAATACGAGTATAAACCTACAAATCCGAGCCAATTACAAATAATTGCCAATACGTAACATAAAAACACACTAAGCCAGCAAATAGGGCGGTTTATAAAACAATAAATGGCAAATAGGTTGATTTGGTAAAAATAAGATAAATTTATCGTGAAGAAAGACGATGGAATAGTCGTGTTTTAGATATAGTTTTAATGTCGCACAATGTACCTTTTACGCAATAATAAATACATTCCAAAGATGAATATACATGTGTCCATAAATATCTAATAACACCTATAAAACGAACTTTTTTCTGGTAATTCGGCCAGGGGATTCTCTATTATATACAACCTCATAAAACATACCGTCTTTTATAAAAATATACACCAACAAAATACGAACTTAGAAAAATATTTTTTTAATTCCAGCACTACACATACCGGAGTGCTACATTGATATTTTTACATCAATGTGAACTCTGAACACGCGCGCCGTAAACTCGTTAAGTTTTCCACAACGCATTTTATATTATTTGACATTTTTATATTTTTATTGCCCTACTCCCCTAGCTTATTATTTTGCGATTATTTGACTTTTGCATATTTTTATATTGTTATATATATTTTCCACGCCATACATAAATAGAACAAAAAGAGAACTTACTCTATTCAGAAGAGAAGTTGACCGCCCTACTTATAGAACGACCTCTGATCTACCCTGACGTCTATATACCCCGGCTTTGCGCCATTATTATCCAAATAACTCAAAGTAGCTATCGCCTGTTTGACCTGAGCTTGAGCAGACCTATCCACCGTCATACGGATCTGGGTTTCCCTACCCTCAACCTTAAACCAGACTTGGCGTACAGTATTAGTTGGCAAAATAACTTCCGAAACATTCATTTTATGTTGCGAAAATTCAGACACAGCTTGACCAAGGAAGCTCAAGAATTGACGATTGATAACTTCTTGACCACCTCTGGTCGGTAGGCCACTTTCATCACGAACAGCAACCGTAGGCGCGGCAAAATAATTCTGCTCAAAAGTAACACCGCTATCATCAACAAAATAAATCTTATTCCCAGAAGACCATTGAGCGACTGGCTGCCTAAACGTCAACTTAACAGCTGATCGCGCTAGAAAATCTCCCTCCACGCGAACATTTTTTACCTCAGGAGCTTTCTGTAGGAAAAACTGCTTGAGGTCATTATTATTAAGGAAAAACCGGAACCTTTCCGCTGGATGAGCGCTGTAATATTCATTAAGAACGCTCACGTATTTATTAGCATTACTGGAACTTTTTGCGTCGGGAGTTTGGATTGAAATATTGATTGTCAATTGGAATAAAAGAAATGTCACAACAAGCAAGCTTACCGCAGTCACAAACATTTTCCGCATTACGCGACGACGCTTTTTCACCAATTCATGAGTTTCAAGTCTTTCGGAAGTCTCTAGCGGAGAAGAAGTTTGACGGCTATTAAGCGTCCTATTCCGACGATACGATTGGGCAGGCAAATCCTCATAATTATCGCTCCGACGACGCGCTGCAATTTCTCGACGACTTAAATTTTCGTCCGATTTTTTATTAGAGAAGGGAAACTTCACTTTCGCCTGCCCTGCCTTCGCACTGTAGTCAGAATAATTTTCACCATGTCTTTAGCCGCGTTTGGCTTGGCAAATTTGCCGAAATTATCGCCCAGACCTTTAAGAATCTTCTGAGATTTTAATACGCCAATGATTTTTCGCGCCAAGATTTGATTGTCTTTATCCAGTTCATCTTCGGAAACTATCAACGCCGCCAACGCATCTTGATAAACCTTAGCATTCTTCAATTGATGCCCACCTGTCAATTTACCGTTAGGAATAATGATTGTCGGTTTATGTAGCGCCGCCAGTTCCAAAAGGGTAGTCGCCCCTGCCCTAGTCACAACCAAATCCGCCGCTGCCAAAACTTCCGCCATTCCATTATGGACAAATGCCTGCAATCGCCAGCCCTCACGCTCATCGGTTTGCTCGAGGATTTCTTCGTACTGCTGATTTCCCGATATCAAAAATACCGAAGCCTCAGAAAGTAACTCTTCTCTAATTGCCATAATCGCGGAATTAATTCGCCCAGCACCAAGTCCGCCACCAGTAATAACAACTAGCGGTTTATTAATATTGAAGCCCAGTTTTTCCTTCAATTTTTGCCTCTCAGCCTCAGAATATGGACGAAAATCTGGTGATACCGGAATGCCAACGTACGAAGCTTTTTCTGGCGGATAGTTGTAATATTCAAGTGGCGCACCCGTACCAATTGCCTTAGCAAATGGACTCAGCAAACGATTCGTCAAACCTGGATGCGCGTCAGAATCATGCAAAACTAGCGGGATTCTCAATAACCGAGCCGCATAACCAACTGGCAAGCAAACATATCCGCCCTTAATGAAAATAACATCTGGACGCCACTTTATAAGCTTAAACAAGCTCTGAAAAAAGCCAATCACCACTTTAAATCCGTCGCGCAAATTTGGGAACAAAATTGACGGATGCAAATGAAACGAGATGCTCTTTCCGTGATATCGACGTAATTTCCCAGCAATAATCAAATCAACCGGAATATTCTCATCAAACTTGGCAAAAATCCCGCGCGCGCTGGCGCCAAATTTTTTATCACACCAAAAACGAAGTTCGTGATCACCAGTTTTCTGTAATTCTCTAAATACGGCTACCACTGGCGTAACGTGTCCGCCTGAGCCGCCGCCGACCGCTAAGATCTTGGCCACTTTCACCCTCCTCTAATGCTTTATGTGACGTATATTTGGAAATTTGGAAAACTAAACCGAGCGCCGCCGCGATAAACAGCATACTTGTACCACCATAACTTAATAATGGCAATGGGATTCCTGTAAGCGGCGCCAACCCTGTCATTGCGGCAATATTCAGTATCACGTGAGACGCGATCCAACCAAAAATTCCCGCCACAATTAGCCGCAATGTCACGTTCGGAAGCCTCGCAGCTACGTGCAAAATCGACAATAACAACGCCGTAAATAGCGCCAATATAGCCATCAATCCGACAAAGCCAAAAGTTTCTCCCATGACGGCAAAAATTGAGTCGTTAGTCGCCTCTGGAAGATATCCTGTCGCCTGAACACTTTTACCGATTCCAAGCCCCAAAAGTCCACCAGAACCAATCGCAATTCTGGCCTGCTGAATATGATAGTTCTTATTTTCTTGACTACTATTTCCCTTGTGACTATCACCCTGAATAAACGTCATCACGCGTTCAATTCGGTGTGGCGACGTAAAAATCATCACCAAACCACAAAGTGCAACAATTGCCAAAATCTTCTTAAAAATCTTCCAATCAATTCCAGCCACCAAAATCATTGATAAGATAATCGCTATCAACGAAATTCCCGTTCCCAGGTCTTTTTGCAAAAACACAATCATCAGTAGCGACAAGCCAGAGATGATACCCAGCGGAATGATGGTTTCCTGGATGTCGTTCAGTTTTCCCTGTTGTGACCTACGACCCAAAAAACCCGCCAAAAACAACAACACGCCGTATTTAAGCAACTCTGCCGGCTGAAAACTTCCTAGCCCGCCCAATTGGAACCATCGATACGCGCCGTTGGTCTCTTGCGCAAACGACAAATGAAGTACTGCGCCTGAGAGAAACAGTAAAATACATAGCGCAAATCCAGCGTAAAGAATGTATTTTGACCTCTCACCAATAAACCATTTGTACGGCGTAAAATAAAACACAGAAAATGCAATGATAGCAATAAACACACTTGTCAGCTGCTTGCCAAAGAAATACGTATCGCTATAATTCGTGCCGTAAGCATAATTCATCACGTTGGCACGTTGTGGCCCCAGCGCATACATAACAATTAATCCAAGCAGTAGCAAAAGCCCCATATAAAGTACAATTTGATACATCGGCCGATGACCTCGAACCGGCTGAGTGATAGATTGACGATTTTTAGCGACCGAATTACGCAATATGACCTCCAGCGAGCGCCATCATCACACCAATAAATGCCATCACACAACCGATGACCCAGAATCGCATAGTCACTTTAGTTTCTGGCCAGCCAATCGCCTCCAAGTGATGATGAATCGGCGCGGATAAGAAAATCTTTCTCTTGAATAATTTCTTGCTTAGGATTTGAATTAAGCTTGATCCCGCTTCAATTACAAATAGCAAGCCAATCACAGGAAGTAGCAATAACGAATCGGTTAACATAGCCACAACACCCAGGCACGCCCCATAAGCAAAACTGCCAACGTCGCCCATAAAGAATCGAGCTGGGTAAATATTGAACCATAAATAACTCAAAAGCACACCAACAACCGTAAAACAGAATCCCGCCAATATAACGTGTTGTTGCAACAAGGCAATCACACCAAACGCACCAAAGCTAATGCCGAGCAGCCCGCCTGCCAGCCCGTCCATTCCGTCAGAAATATTAACAGCGTTACCAGTAGCTACCACCGCAAACGCAAACAATGGAACTATCAGCCAGCCAACATTCACTTCGCCCACAAACGGCACGTGAAAACTCGCCACGCCCAGCTTGGCAAAGAAAAACCAACCAAGCACCACACCAATCAGCGTAATCAGCGCAAACTTCACTGGACTACGGAGTCCCGCCGCACCGCCACCCAGACCTCGTAGATTAATGATGTCGTCAATTAGCCCGACAATTCCACCTCCAACCAACGCCGCCAGAGGAAGCCAAGTCTGCGCTCGGTCTAAATTGAAAAATATTGTCACCACGAAAATTGAGATTACACCAATCACTCCAGCCATCGTCGGAATGTTTCGCCGCAATTTTGCCGCTTGGAATTTGGCGAAAATCTTCAGCTTTTTCCCGTCAGTACTCTCCGACCTTTGGCGCTTCCAGAAGCGATATCGATAAGCGAAAAACGTATAAATTGGCGTTAAAAACATCGCTAGTAAAAACGCGCCGACGCTCA
>CAUUDX010000027.1:0-6655 GCA_963544125.1 uncultured Candidatus Saccharibacteria bacterium
CAACGATTGCGAAGTTCAATTCACGCTGCCTGAGCAAATCAACGTCGTTAACCATATTGTCGCGCAAATAGTCAAAGCCAAACTCATTGTTAGTTCCGTAAGTAATATCAGCAGCATAAGCCTCCTTGCGCGAAACTGGACGAAGTTTTCGCATTCGAGGATCGTCATGATGCTCATTGTCATAATCTTTATCATAAACAAACGACGCTTCGTTAATAATCACACCAGTAGTCAAGCCAAGGAAATCATACACTTGGCCCATCCAACCAGCGTCGCGCTGAGCCAAATAGTCATTAACCGTCACCACATGAACACCCTTACCTTCCAAAGCATTCAAGTAAGTTGGTAGCGTCGCCACAAGAGTCTTACCTTCACCAGTCTTCATCTCAGCGACATTACCCTCATGAAGAACCATACCGCCGATCAGCTGTACATCATATGGACGCTCACCAATAACACGTTTAGCAGCCTCCCTGGCAACAGCGAACGCATCTGGAAGGATCGTATCCAAAGTTACATTCTTCTTCGACAAACGTTTTTTCAATTCGTCCGTCTGCGCACGAAGCTCCTTATCAGACATTTTTTCATATTTGTCGTTTAAGCCATTAATGATATCAACTTGCTTACGTAGTCGCTTCAAAATCTTCTTCTGTGGATCGCCAAAAATCTTACTCAGCGCTTTTTGTTGTGTAATTGCCATAAACCTTAAAACTCCCTCACTTTCAGGCATTTTCAAAAACTTCTTTTATTATAACTTTTTTCAGGCAATTTGAAAAGAAAAAGCGCCCAGAATCTGAACGCTTTTATGCTAGTTTCATCTATCTATTATTTTCGACCGAAAGTTTGCTTTAGCTTCGCCAAGACTCCGCGACTTCCGCCAACGTGCGCCAGAACATCATCTTTGTATTTACGAACCTGCCCGTTCAACCTAGCTTCAACAATATCTACTGCTGCCAAAACGTTCATAGTTGAATCTTTTGCGATAATCTTCTTGTCTGGTACGTTGATAATAACTTCAACTTCATACTTATTGCCGCCAGGATTATCAATCTGCTTAATCTTAACGTCTGCAGATGCGCTCTTTCGAGCATGTCGCGGCAAGTATTTACCTAATGAACCAATTTTTCTTTCAACGTATTTTTTTGTTGTAGCGTTCAATTCGTATTTAACGCCAGTAATTGTAATATCCTTAATCATTTTTCCTCCTACTAACTAATACGCTCTTATTATATCACGTCACGGCCATTCATATATGGACGCAGTACCTCTGGGACGGTCAAAGTTCCATCTGAATTCTGGAAATTCTCCAAAATCACCACCAAAGAGCGAGCCAATGACACTGCAGTTCCATTCAGTGTATGGACGGATTCAATTGTGCCATTTTCTCGGCGAACTCGAATATTCAAACCACGAGCCTGATAATCAGTACAATTTGAGCAACTGGTTAGCTCGCGGTAAGTCTGATCAACTGGCGACCAGTATTCAATATCGTACTTCTTTGCAGCCGGTGCACCCAAATCGCCCGCCGCAATATTGACAACGTGATAAGAAATGCCGATTTGCTGCCAAAGCGCCTCTTCAACGCTAAGAATTTTCTCATGAATTTCTTTAGATTGCTCTGGTAAACAAAACGCGTACATCTCCAGTTTATTAAACTGATGAACTCGGAATAATCCACGAGTATGCTTACCATATGTTCCCGCCTCTTTTCGATAACAAGGACTATAGCCAGCGTATAACAATGGCAAATCTTTTTCGTCCAAAATCTCATCCGCGTGATATCCTGTCAGTGGCATCTCGGCCGTACCAATTAGCGTCAAATCTTCGCCATCAACTACATATTCGTTACTGCCCTCGCCCTTCGGAGTGAAACCAGCACCCTCAGCTGTTCGCAAATTGACCATATGAGGCACCGTCATGAAAGTAAAGCCCTGCTTTGTTACGTAATCCAAGGCAAATTGAGTTACAGCATTTTCCAACAAAGCCAAATCACCCTTCAAATAATAAAACTTCGCACCAGCCACCTTAGCGCCACGCTCAAAATCCACCCAACCGCGGCTTACGGCGTAATCCAAATGGTCTTTTGCGCCAGTTTTACAATCGCCATAAACTTTTACCTCAACTGAATCTTCCTCACCGCCCAAAGGAACGTCATCAAAAGTGATATTCGGGACGTTTTTAAGAATCTCTGCAACTTTTTCTTCGGTTGACTTAAGATATCCCTCGCGCTCTGCCAGCTCAACTTTCAATTGTTTGCCCTGGTCGATCAATTCTTGATCTGGCCGGCCGCCTTTCATCTTCGCTGAAATTGCGTTACGTTGCTCGCGCAGAGATTCGACTTGTTTTTGCAAATCGCGACGCTCATCATCTAATTGCAACAACGCCGCAATATCAACTTTATAGCCTTTATCATTTGCCGACTTTTGCACCAAGTCAGCATTTTCTCGAATAAACTTAATGTCTAACATATCTCAATTATATAACAACATAGACTATATATAAATAAACCCCGCCAGATTTAACAGACGGGGCTTTTTAGATAAGCGTAAGCAATTTTTACATAGCCGTACCAGGTAAGGTCGTTGGCCATGGCTCATTGTCGTTTGGCACATACGATACGCTAATGATCGGAGGGAGTGTTGGTGTTGGATTCTGAGCGCTAGCTGCTTCAGCATTAATCTGTCCAGTAGTTTGAACGATCCAAGTCAAGTACGAATTACCCTGTCGACCAGCGGAAGGACCTTGCATTTGGCCACTAGGACGCAATCCATCTGGCAATGTACCTGTACCGCCGCCATTCCAGTTATATGCCCAGCCCGTAAGAGCTGCATACAGATAAACAGTATTGTTAATTCGTCGAACCTTGACTACGCTAGCTTTCATGGATGTTGAGAGAATTTGAGGAACACTCCTCCAGCCAGTGTCGCCGTATACAACCTTCCAGCCTGTTTTATCACTACCACGGGTTTTAATCCAGCGAATGGCACCATTTGTAGCAGCTGTATCAGTATAGTATGTGCCAACACTAGCCTTAACTCTATACTCAGGCATACCAGTTCCGCGAATTTCGTACGTATCTTTCCATTCTACGTCACAGTCATCATCAGTCTTCTTACCGAGCACTTGATTTGTTTTACCACCCGCAGGAAGATTCTTACCTGTAAATTGTAAACCTAGGTTACTTGTACCATTTCCGGTAATAGTCAATCCAGTCGAGCAAGGCTGAGTACTATTAGTTGCAGAAATTGTAGCATTTTGGCCAGCTGCCCCTGTAGCACCAGTCGCACCGGTAGCACCAGTAGCTCCGTTTCGACCATCTTTACCGTCTTTACCATTCTGACCGTTTTGGCCGTTAATGCCGTTTCGACCGTCCTTACCATCCTTGCCGTCTTGACCATTCTGGCCCTTAAGTAGGTCAGAATATGCTATGACATTTTTCCACTCTGAGTCGCCAGTGTATCTCCACTGAATATACAAAGAGCCTTTTTGGACTTCAATACTACGACCATCTTTGCCGCGAAGCTCATCAAGAGATATGATTTTCTTCCAATCGCCGCCTGAATATTGATACTGAATCTCGCCTGAGTCCTGACGAACAGATATAGAATCTATGTCAAAACCGCCACGTGGCATCATCTTACAAAAGATAAAAAATAATAGCAATATTAATATTATTGTTATAGTGAACAGACTCAAGACAAATGTCTTTGACGCCGGTTTCCTATTGTTTGTTTCTTCCATCAGAAACAACCCCCAAATCGTTTTTAAACTAGTTGTGCTTTACTATTCTACACGCATTCAATTTAAAAAACAAGCTATTTTTTACTCTTTATCCACAGTTTTTTATTAAACGTGGGAAATAACACCAAAACCAAGCAATATTAACAGTAATAATCCTAGCGCAAACCGATAAATTATGAATGGACGAAAATTATTGCTCTGAATAAACTTCAACAGCCATGACACAGCCAAGTAGCCAACACCGAATGAAATTACCGTGGCAATTACAGTCGAAGTCCAACCGACGCCACCAGAAATATGTTTATATTTAGTCAGAACCTCAAGTAGTCCCGCTGCGACCAGCGCTGGAATACCCAAGAAGAAACTCAACTTCGTAACCGACACACGGTCAAATCCACGGAATAAACCAACTGAAATGGTTGCGCCAGAGCGACTAATTCCAGGAATGAGCGACAAGCATTGCCCCGCGCCAATAGCCAGAGTATCTCTCCAGCTCGTCTCGGTTTCACCGCGCTTATTATTCACCGCACGATTATCAGCTAGCCACATAACAACGCTCCAGCCAATCAGCCCGAACGCCACAAACCACAAACTGCGCAGAACCGTTTCAACTTCGTGCTTGAACAACAAGCCGACAATCGCAATAGGAATTGAACCGATAATAATCGCCCAACCGTATTTATAGTCAAACTTTCGACGCGCCCGCTTCCACCACAAACCGCGCCACCAAGCCTGCAAAATTCGCCAAATATCACTCCAGAAATAGATAACTGCCGCCAAAATTGCTCCGATCTGAATTATCGCCGTAAAAGCCACGACGCTAGGATCGTCAATTCGCATTCCCAACAACTTCTCAGCAATTGTCAAATGTCCAGTCGAAGAAATCGGTAAGAATTCCGTAATTCCCTCAATTACGCCGAGAATAATTGCCTGCCACCAAGCCACGTCTAAAAATTACCTTTCATCTTTTAAGTGTAGCATTAGCGGTAAAATCATTCAAATGCGTGAGCCTATGATTCGGAATTTTCCGCTTCAATCGAGTTTTGATAGAACAAACCGCTAACATTCACGCCCGCAGGAGCATAAATTTTCAAGCCAGTTATCGGCTTATAGAACTTCAAGCAACCATCAAAGAATATCGCGTTACACTTCTCAGAAACGGATAGCACAATTTTATTACCATCACGTCGCACGTTAATTTCCGGCTTATTGGCTTTCGGTAAATCCACAAACTCCGCTTCCACCTTAAATTTGTCAGAATTTATTCGCGAAACATTCCCCACTGGCATATCAATAAAAATTGAATTGGCGTTCGTTGTGTCTGGAATATCTATATTTACTTTCTTCGTGAGTTGCTGCGATTCACGCGCATATTCCAAACCAGCGTACGCGCTAAATATTGCGGCGCTTGCCAAACTCATGAAAATAACGGACACCGCCACAATCATCGTAATTACAGACATTCGATTAATCTTCCAGGCAAATATGCTACGCGTTACAATTGCACCAAATATAACCGCTGAGATTCCGCCAATTGCCAAGGAAATCCACACTCCCCACGCCCATATTTGCATACCCAAACCGCCAAACATACCAATCACAGAAACGCCCAGTGCTCCACCAACAATCAGCCCGAACAGCACCGCTAGCGTCGTAAATAGCACCATAACGCCGATAAAATATTGGAAAAATTTCGCAATTGGAGTTTTCCCGACAGGCATAGTTGAATTTTCATCAGCGGAACTTTTCTTAAGCGCAGCCAAAGTTACTGGCTTCCCACGCATTCGTAATTTGTCAGACGCGGTTTTTGCCGGTGGCATTGATACCCACATTACGAGGTAGATTAGCACCATCGTACCGAATGTCACGAACGGCGAGATAATTGCAATTAGTCGCACCCACAACGGATTAATATTAAAGTATGCCGCTATTCCCGCACACACGCCACCAATGACAGCTCTATCTGTGTCGCGCATCAATTGCTTTTCTGGCTTTTCGCCAGCGTCCGCCAATTCATCTGTTAAATCATCGCTACCATCAGAAAAATCGCGCGGTTCGCCCATTTGATTTTTAACCGCCAAAACGTCATCGTCGCTAATAACGCCCTCTTTCATCACGCCACGCTCAGCCAAAATTTCAACCATTCGCGCCTCAATCTCCCTCATCGCTTCCGCGTCGGCGTGCATATTTTTCTGAATCGAATTAAGATATTTTTCTAGCGATTTCTTAGCGTCGATTTCCACACTGAACGCTGTTTTCGCCAAATGGATTCTGGTTATTTCCTTCATTATTTTATTCCTTTCTCTAAGTTCTCAAGCGAATTATTCAACATATTCATGCGGTCTTTAAGCTTGTGAATCAATTGATCGCCATGATCTGTCAATGAATAATATTTTCGTGGCGGACCTTGCTCGCTTTCCTGCCATTCGTGCTGTAAATATCCGTCCTTCTGCAATCTATTCAGTAGCGGATAAATCGTACCTTCGACCACGGTTAAATCCGAATCGTTCAATTGCTTAACGATGTCGCCGGCGTACTGTGCTTTATTAGAACAAACCAATAAAACGCAATAAACCAAAAATCCTTTTCGCAGTTGAACCGCCAAGCTTTCCGCATAACTATCAATGTCCACTTTTACCTTCTTTCGGTATGTTGGAGCCCTTAATTTTACCGTCTTTAATCAGGATTTGATAATCACATTTCTTAGCCAAATCAACATCGTGCGTCACGATAATCAGCGTCGCGCCCTCTTGCTTGTTGTAATTGAATAGCAATTCCTCCACCTTCGCACCAGTTTCACTATCCAAGTTTCCCGTCGGTTCGTCCGCAAAAATAATCTGCGGATCACCAACAATCGCCCGCGCAATCGCCAAACGCTGCTTTTGTCCTCCCGACAAATCCTTCGCACGATTTT
>CAUUDX010000028.1:0-6611 GCA_963544125.1 uncultured Candidatus Saccharibacteria bacterium
TTCCCTGACGAATCATTGCCCGAATTTCATCTGGATTTTCGTTATAACTTTCCTCATCAGTTAGGAAAATCCTATCCGCCAAATCAGCCGCCAGCTCGCCCATAATTGGTCGCTTTGTCTTATCTCGGTCGCCACAGGCACCAAATACCAACGCCAATCGCCCTTTCGTAATTTTACGGGCGGTCTTCAGCAACTTTTCCAATGCGTCTGGCGTATGTGCATAATCCACAATAATATCAATTCCAAGCTTATTTTCTACTCGCTCGAATCGCCCAGGAATCGCCTCCAAATTAGCTACACCTTCTTGGATATCTTCCAACTTTATTCCCAACAAATATGCCAACGATACCGCAGCCGACATATTCATCACGTTAAATTCGCCAGGCAAATTAGTTGCCAGTTCCAAATGAGTTTGATGATCAATTAATAAACTCGCCTCTGTTCCCTTTTTATATAACTTAACGTGCGTTATATGAGCCTCAGCGTCTGGATTCGTTCCGTAAGTCATCTTCTCGCCGGAAGTAGTAAACTTATCAAAGTACTCAAACCATTCATCATCACGATTCAGGACAATATATTTCGGTTTTTTCTCAAACAATTTAGCCTTAGCAGCCGCGTAAGCTTCCATTGTTTTATGGTAATCCAAGTGGTCTTGCGTCAAATTCGTCATCACTGCCGCCTCAATTGGCACGCCGTCAAACTTATGTTGCGACAGAGCGTGACTAGTCGCCTCCAGAATCACATATTCCACACCTTCACGCTGAGCTGTCTGGAAAAAGCTAAATAACCTCGCCACAGTCGGCACTGTTGCGTTCAAATCGTTTATTTTCTCTTTACCGTCAATTTCAATCACCGCAGTCGTAAACAACGCCGTCTTAAAGCCAGCTTCCTTTAAAATCTCATTAATGTAACAAGCTGTCGTAGTTTTCCCGTTCGTCCCTGTTACTGCGATAATTCTCAAGCCACGAGCTGGATTGCCATACCTCAGGCTAATCATCTTCGTGCGCGCAACCCGATAGGCATTTTCGGTTTTTTCCAAAGCTCCTTGAGGTAGCGTTTTTCTAGCAATTTTTACCAACTCGTTTTTCATAATACCCATTTTACCACTTATATTTGCTATAATAAAAGCAAATGAGGATTTTGGGAATCGAATCCAGTTGCGATGAAACAGCGGCGTCAATCGTTGAAGATGGCGAACGCTTGCTTTCAAATGTCGTCAATTCACAAATCGATATCCATGCAGAATACGGCGGAGTTATTCCGGAGATTGCCGCGCGTAGTCACTTGGAAGTCGTAAATCCCGTCATTAAAAAGACATTATCTGATGCAAATTACACCTGGGATGATATCGATGCTATCGCCGTTACTTACGCGCCGGGGCTTATCGGTTCGTTATTAATCGGCACTCTGGCGGCCAGAACTCTTGCTATCATTCACAATAAACCGCTCTTTAAGATTCATCACGTAGAAGCTCACGTGTACGCCAATTTTATCAATAAGCAATCTGACAATTTATCTCTAACATTGCCAAAAAAACAACCGTCATTCCCTATGCTTTCGCTAATCGTTTCAGGCGGGCATTCACAACTTGTCCTCTTTAAAAATCACGGCGATTATCAGCTCATAGGTCAAACTCAAGATGACGCGGTTGGTGAAGCGTTTGATAAAGTCGCTAAAATCATTGGTTTGCCATACCCTGGTGGCCCAGCTATCGCCAAAGCCGCCGAACTCGGCGATCCTCACGCTTTTCAATTACCTATCGCCAAATTATCCGGCGAATACGACTTTTCATTCTCTGGCCTTAAGACAGCCGTTCTAAGAGTCGTTCAACACGAAGTCGGTAAAGACTTCACTTTTCCCTCTCATGAGCTTCCAGCGCTCGTAAATGACGAATTACGACGTAATATGGCGGCAAGTTTCCAGTATACAGCCATAAAAACCCTCGTAAATAAAACCAAGAAGGCTTTCGACAATTTTCAGCCAGCTTCCGTTGTGATTGCTGGCGGCGTTGCAGCCAATCAAGAACTGCGCCGTCAACTACGCGAAGCTCTGCCAATTGACATCGAATACGCCCCTATTCAGATCTGTACAGATAACGCCGCAATGATCGCTACTCTCGGTTATTTCAGATCTCAAATTGACGAACCGACAGATCCATACGATTTAGAAGTTCAGCCAAGTTTATCAATGACAGCAATATAACGTTGTGAGGATTACAACATGAATCAACACTTTCTACAATCAGAAGCCTGGGAAAAATTCCAAAAATCGCTCGGTCGAAAAGTTTTCCATAACAGAGGCGACGGATGGGAATATTTCGCAATATTAGAGCGTGGCACGGGTAATTCCCGCCTATACTGCCCTTTTGGACCAACAGCTATTAACGAAGAGGCATTACGATTGGCGCTAAAAGACTTAGCAGAGCTCGGCAAAAAACTAGGCGTAACTTTCCTCAGGGTCGGACCAATTAGCCCTGCCCTTTCTACGTTATTGTCCGATGAAAAATGGACGCGAGCCACTTACGTCCATCTACAGCCAGAACATACACACGTCATTAATCTCCAACAGCCAGAGGAGGAAATCATAGCAAGTATGGCGCAGCCCGTAAGAAATTGTTATCGAAATTATCACAAAAAAGGCATTACCGTACATCAATCTCAAAACCCAGAAGATATTAAATATTTTCTTGAGCTAATCCATGAAGTCGCCAAACGAACAGGTATGTCGCCGCACCCAGATTCATACTTTCATAAACAAGCTAGTTCCCTGTTGCCCTCCAAAGATGCCTCGTTTTGGTACGCAAAATATGACGATAAAATAATTGCTACTGCCCTATTTTTCGACTCAAAAACTACTCGAATTTACGCACATGCCGCAGCGAATTCTGCACCAGAATATCGCAAACTTAACGCCGGAACCGCCCTGCTCACTGAAGCGATAATCGATGCAAAACATCGTCAAATGGAGAAAGTCGATTTATACGGAATTGCTCCTGAAGATGCACCGAAAAATCATCCGTGGGCTGGATTTACTAAGTTTAAGCGATCGTTCGGTGGCGAAGATGTCTATTCTGGAGCTACCTGGGAACTACCGCTGAAACCAATTCAATATTGGCTATACCGAACTTATCAAACCATCAGAAAATAACCCCCTTTCCCTCGCCGCACCACATAAATTTGTGGTATAATCAAGATGTAATATAAACATGTGGAGAAATTAGAGGATTACATAAATAAGGGCTTTTGCACGTGAAAAGCCACTTTGTTTTCTTTTGTCTTTTTTCACATGAAAAAACCATGGAATAACTTATGCAGCTAGCTAAACAATACATACCAAACGATTACGAGCCAAACATTTACGCCCTCTGGGAAACTAGTGGATCGCTAGAACCGACAGGGGTAGGTAAACCATATTCGATCATTATGCCTCCACCTAACGCCAACGGTAATTTACATATCGGACATGCTCTTGATATGAATCTGAAGGATATTTTGATCCGCTATCATCGAATGAAGGGTGATGATGCTGTATTTATTCCAGGGGCTGATCATGCTGGATTTGAAACGTGGGTTGTGTATGAAAGAGAATTGACGAAGCAGGGAAAAAGCCGTTTTGATTTTTCACGTGACCAACTTTATAGCCAAGTCTGGAACTTTGTACAAGAAAAACGTGGCAATATGGAACTGCAATTGCGCGCATTAGGTGTTAGTGCGTCATGGAAACACCTAACATTCACTCTGGACGATAAAGTCATCAACACCGTGTACGACACGTTTAAGAAAATGTGGGATGACAACTTGGTTTACAGGGGTGAGCGAATTGTCAATTACTGCACCAAACATCAAACCAGTTTTGCTGACATCGAAGTAGAACACAAGAATGAAAAAGGTAAGCTGTGGAAAATAGCTTACCCGACATTAGATAAAATTGGTGAGATTATCATAGCTACTACGCGCCCAGAAACTATGCTCGGCGACGTCGCCGTAGCAGTTCATCCAGATGACGAACGATACAAAAAATTGATTGGTACACGTATTTTACTACCGATTGTCGATAAGGAAATTCCTATCATCGCGGACGAATACGTCGACATGAGCTACGGTACTGGTGCAGTTAAGATTACACCAGCACACGACCCGAACGACTTTGAAATTGCAAAACGTCATGATTTACCTTTGGAATCAATTATCAGCCCAGAAGGGAAGATGGTAAATGTGCCGGCGCAGTTCCTAGGACTCACCCCAGCAGAAGCACGCGTACGAGTCTTGGAATCTCTGGAGGCATTAGAATTGCGTCGTGGAGAAACTGAAATTGAACACGCGGTCGGTCACTGCTATAAGTGTGGCAGCGTAATTGAGCCAATGATTAAAGAACAGTGGTTTATTAAGACACAATCACTCGCACGACCAGCAATCGACGCGCTTGAAAAGGAAGAGATAACTTTCTATCCAGCATCCAAACGCAAAGAACTTATCGCATATCTTGAGCAATTGAAAGACTGGAACATTTCGCGACAAATTCCATGGGGAATACCGATTCCTGCATTTGTAAATGAGAATGACCCTAAGGATTGGATATTTGACACTCGTACTAACGAGCAAAGTATTGTTGTAAATGGCACAACATATATTAGGGAAGAAGACACCTTTGATACTTGGTTCTCATCTGGTCAATGGCCATATATCGTAACAGACTACTTGGATGGCGGCGAATTGGCTAATTATTTCCCAACCGACATGATGGAAACTGGTATGGATATTATGCGTGCATGGGTTTCCCGAATGATCATGCTCAGCCTATATCGAACAGGGAAGTTGCCGTTCAAAGAAGTCTATCTACACGGAATGGTTAACGACGAACACAACCAAAAAATGTCCAAGTCTAAGGGTAACGTTATCAATCCAATGGAATTGGTTGCGGAATTCGGATCCGATGCAACACGTATGGGAGTTATTTCTGGGCGAGCGCCAGCTCAAAGCCAAGCTTTCAACAAGGGATCGGTCATTGCGGCACGTAATTTCTGTAATAAATTATGGAATATTGCCAGGTTTGTCGAGGCACAAATTGGCGATAATCACCAGATTGTCGACTTAGAGCCACAAACTCCGGCCGATCACTGGATTATTCGTCAATTGAACGACGCCGCTAATAATATTGCCGTTAGGATAGAGCAATATCGCTTCTCCGAGGCGTCTGAAACTGTTTACCACACCATTTGGGACGATGTGGCTGACTGGTACATTGAATCGTCTAAAACTGCGATCAATCGCCCATTACTATCTTGGGTTTTGGCGACTTCTTTGAAAATCGCTCATCCATTTGCGCCGTTCGTTACGGAAACGATTTGGCAGACGCTCAATTACACTGACGGCATTTTAATGCGCGAAACTTGGCCAACTCCAGAAAAGTTTGATCCAATTGCCGCCGAGCAATTCGAACAACTTAAGCTCTTGGTCGCGGAAGGTCGCTGGGTAATCGCCGAGTTGCCGGGGAATAAGAAATATCGATTACTATACGGCAATGATAGCCTTATCGCCGACAATCAAGACACTATTAAACATCTGATGCGACTTGAGGCAATTGAATACACAGACCAACCGCGTGGGTTGAGATTAGCAGCGGCAAACAGGGAAGCGTGGCTAGATATTGATAGTGAAACCTTGTACCAGCATCAGGAAAATCTGGAAATGCGCCTAGCCGAATCACGTCAAAAATTGGCAGGATTAAAGAAGCGTCTAGAAAATCCAACTTACATTGAAAAAGCGCCAGCCCATCTTGTTGAAGAAACTCGCGAACAATTAACCGAACAAGAAAAAATCATTGCTCGGCTAGTCTCAGAACTGGAAGTGATTGGCTTGAAATAGCCTAGCTCACACCTTCAAAATCAAGGTGATAACCGTCAAAAGTATGTTGACCACGAGCGGCATATTTTTGGCGCAATCGCTTCTTATCGTTGTTGCGCGGCGTAGTTCGTGGTCGCGCTGAGCCTTCTTTTAACACATTTGACAATTGAGCGTGTTCTGGATGAGTATGAGGCTTTGTTTCTGGCATTTTTATTTCATCCTCAACGTTACTTTGAACGCTATATGTTTTCCAAGATGATAAAAATGCTTTATCAACGTTGGTATCGTGCAGCAGCACACCAAACGCTACATTCAAACTGACAAACATAGTTGTAACGGTGAAAAACTGTTGTACTAAATTCATTTTTATTCTTTCTTTTTTGTATCTATTTTTAGAATACTGATTACAATGTTAGCATAAGCTTTGTTTTTTGTCAAGTATATTTCCCAACATAGAAATAGTCATTCTGGTTTTTACAGAGAAAATGTTTAGTATAATAGAGTCTGTGAGATATCTAATTTCTATTAAGATCGCTCTAATTCTTTTTCCAATTTTGGCTTTCCTTATCACGTTGCCGTATATGATTGCGAACTATCGAAAATATGGATCCGTCAATAAGCTGCGGACTTTGATTTTCTACTCCTTTATTCTGTATTTATTAACTGTATATTTCTTAGTTATTTTACCGTTACCAAATCCAGAATCCGTTCATACAACTTACGCAGAAAATCTGAATTTAATTCCGTTTTCATTCGTCGCAGATTTTA
>CAUUDX010000029.1:0-6504 GCA_963544125.1 uncultured Candidatus Saccharibacteria bacterium
ATTTTTGATTCGCCGAATTAGATAGTTTGAAGTTGATTGGCTGTTGATATTTTTCCTTGAGACGAACACTCAGGGGCGGCTGATCGGAAAGGAATGATAATGATAGAAGTAATTGTTGCCGCGGCTATTGGAGCTGGCGCGGGTGCTGCTGGTCTTGTTGGATATCAGAGAACTCGCCAAATTAACGGTAAAAATCAGATTGAGCGAGATCTAGCGGATGCGAAAACTAAGGCGAGCGACATCGTCCTTAAAGCTAAGGATGAGGCGCTTAAGATTGAAAATGAACGTCGCAAGGAATGGCAAAAAACTGAAAATCGTTTGGCGGATCGTGAGAAGACTCTGGATAATAAGCTGGAAGAGCTTGATCGACGAGCAGAAAAACTGCGTGCACATGAGGATGAAGTTGATAATCTTAAAAATGAAATTCGCGATATTCGATCCAGACAGCAGGAGAAATTGGAAAAAATCGCTGGATTGAAGAAAAAAGACGCTGCCGACAAGCTGATGCAAATGACTGAGCGCGACATTAAGCAGGACTTGGTCGGTTTGGTGTCGAAACTACAACATGACGCAATGGATGACGCTGAAGAACGGGCGCAAATGATTTTGGTGACTGCAATGGAACGAATGAGTAGCGAAGTTACAGCTGAGCGCACGGTGACTGCAGTCAAACTGACTGATGACGAGATGAAGGGTCGAATTATTGGTAAGGAAGGACGTAATATTCAGGCGTTGCAACGCGAAACTGGCGTCGATATTTTAGTTGACGATACACCTGGCATGATTATTTTGTCGAGTTTCGATCCTGTCCGCCGACAAGTGGCTCGCCTGAGTCTTGAGATGCTGATGAAGGATGGTCGCATTCACCCTGCGCGCATCGAAGAAGTAGTTGCTAAAGCTAAGAAGCAGATTGAAAAAGAGGTTCGCCAAGCTGGTGAAGATGCTATGCGTGAAACTGGTGTAGTTGGCATTCCGAAGGAAATGTTGTTGCTGCTTGGTGAATTGAAGTTTCGCACCAGTTTTGGTCAGAACGTCCTAAAGCACTCGACTGAGATGGCACAAATTGCGGGAATGATTGCTGAGGAAATCGGCGCGGATGTGCGCATTACGAAAATTGCCACACTTCTTCATGACGTTGGTAAGGCGGTGTCGCATAAAATCGAGGGCAAACATCATCATATTGGGGCAGAATTGGCTCGTAAATATGGCATGGACGAGAGAATTGTTCACGCAATCGAAGCGCACCATGATGACATTGAGGCAACAACACCAGAAGCGATTATTGTCCGGGTTTGTGACGCGGCTTCGGCGGCGCGCCCAGGTGCGCGTAATGTTTCGGCTGAGAATTTTGCGGAGAGGATGCGCGATTTGGAAAACGTTGCTACGAGTTTTGAAGGAATTGATAAGGCCTATGCAATTTCTGCTGGCCGTGAAGTTCGTGTGATTGTGAAACCTCAGACGATCGATGATTTGTCGGCGATTAAATTGGCGCGAGATATTGCGACGAAAATTGAGTCGACAATGCAGTATCCTGGCACGATTAAAGTTAACGTGATTCGCGAAACGCGAGCAATTGAGTTTGCTAAATAATGAAATTTACAGACGAAGAGCGACGGGCTTGGCTGGCAAGTTTGGATAGGCGTTTTTCTAGTGCGGCGGTGTTAATTGAAAATGAGCAGGGCGAACTATTGATCGTCAAGGCTGGTTATAAAGACCATTGGTCGCTGCCTGGTGGCATTGTTGACGCTGGAGAATCTCCGCTGGAAGCGGCGGTGCGCGAGGTGAAAGAAGAAGTTGATATTCAAGTCGATCCTAAGGATCTGAAACTTGCCATGGTTGCTTCGCGTCATTCTGATGAGTTTTTGACACATCAATTTGTGTTTTTTACAAAGTTAGAAAACGATGCTTTTTCTGAGATAAAATTGCAGGAATCGGAAATTGTGGCTAGTAAATTTATTGCCAAAAATGAGGTTGATTTTGAAGATATGTCGCTGCTCTGGGCAATCAGATTTTGGGCAATTGATAAATTTGGTTACGTAAATACGAAAATTATTGATAATGATGGCGTGAAAAAAGAAATTGTAGAATTTTTTGTGCCGATGATTGGAGGGAAATAATGGGAATATTAGTTATTAGTCGACATGGCGAGAGCGAATGGAATTTGCTCGGTAAGTGGACCGGCTGGACGGATGTTAATTTGACGGAAAAAGGTCACAATGACACTGTGCGGTTAGGTGCTTTGTTGAAAGGTTTATCATTTAATGAAGCGTACACTTCGTCATTAAAACGTACGCAGCAAACTTTGGCAGCGCTACTCGAAGGGTGTGGTGTTGAAAATCTACCAACAACGCATGCAACTGAGTTAAACGAGCGTGATTATGGTGATTTGACTGGAAAAAATAAATGGGAAGTCAAAGCGGAGATCGGTGAAGAGGCTTTTAATGGTATTCGGCGCGGCTGGGACTATCCAGTTCCGGGTGGTGAAACTTTGAAGGATGTTTATGCGCGGGTTGTTCCATATTTCGAGCAAGAGATTTTGCCGAAATTGCAGAACGGTGAGAATATTTTATTAGTGGCTCACGGCAATTCTATTCGGGCTTTAATCAAGCATCTTGATCAAGTTCCAGAAGCCGAGATGGCGAATGTAGAGATGTCATTTGGTCAATTGCTGGTTTATACGTTCGAACCTGGTCAATCTTTGCCAATCAAAAAAGAAGTGCTGTCGGTTGAAATTGAAGCCGTGAATGCTTAAATAGTTGTATATATTTCGTATGCACTTAACGCCGATAAAAATTGTTGAAATCTAAGAGTGTCGTCACCGCGACATGGCCAAGTGGCGTGGTTTAGCCAAAATCCAATTAATATTAAACAGTGGCTTTGATTTATCTCTTTGCGATAATCTGAAATGTCGTATCCACTTTTGTGTAGATCTATTAATAGGCTAGTGATGTCGCTACCGGATTCTCCAGGTCCAGACCAACTCCAGTCGATTAACTTAGTGCCGCGTTTGGGATGCCAAGCCATATTTGATTGTCGAATGTCATGATGACAAAAAACTAATTTTTTTATATCGCTATGTCGACCTCCGGCATTTAGTAAGGCGGGTAAGTCTGTCAATAATTTCTTAGCTATATTTTGGCTATGGGGCGTTAATCTGTCTAAGAATCCTAATGACAACTCTCTCAATTTAGCTATTTTCTGCTCGTCTAACGAAGCCCACCCTTCTTTAATAAAACTATCGCGTGACGATTCGATATCAAAAGTATCAGGCGGCAATGATATATTTTCCAATTCGTCAAATTTTTCCTTCGCTGATTTGACATAAGCGTCTAGTGTTTCGTTCTTTGCTCGCCATAGCCAACCTTCGTTGGATGTCATTGTCTCCATGATGAAAGTGTCATCGTCTCGTAATATTGATCTGAGTGGAATTCCACTATATCCATGGCATCGCAGATAGGATATTGTGAACGCTTCTTTTCTCAGATATTGGCGCAGTCTATTTCGCTTAATATCATCGTATCTAGTCGATGTTTGCTTAATAAATATCGAATGATCATTTTTTGTGGCGATAATTTTGTCATATTGCATATGACCGCCGTTAATATTGCGATAATTTTCGGAAAACTCTGCTATCTTAATTAGCGATCGACAAGACAAATAATCAATAGCCCTGGTTACTATTTCATCATGTGATGCGTATAATTTAGGCAAATTATTGAGCGGTAGCCAGGCTGCGTCGATAGCGTCGTCTCGTCCTGACACCTCTGACAGTTCGTTGACTATGAACAAGTACGCACTGGTTTCGATCCATGACGTCTGACTGTTGCGTGGATCATTAACAAGCCCTTTGTATATTAATATTGGATAGTCGCTAATTATCGTTCCAGTTTCTTCTTTTGTTTCGCGAATTGCTGCAGCAAAGGGGTCTTCTTTGGAGTTGATGAATCCTCCAGGTAGTGCCCATTCACCGCTGGATCGTTTTATCAAAAGAATTTTTCGTGCGATTGGGTTGATTATTACACTGTCTGCGGTGTAATTTGGACCGTTATACCATAATTTACGATTTATAGATATTGGCATTGTTTTTTCATACAGCAACTAGAGTATTATTCAGTGCATTTTCCGCCAAAGCTGCTTTTACACGTTCACTATACTCTCTAATTTTATCACCTGGACCTGTATGTTTGCCAGGCACATCGCTTAACTTAACTGTAGACACTCCGTCAGCTTCTGTGGCTTTCATAACAAAGTTATTGGGTGTAATTCCAAGGTCGTTAGTCAAGGTTGTACCCCAGCCGAATGTTACATTTATTTTGTCCTTAAAGTAATCAGCCAGATGAATAATTTCATCCACATCAAGTCCATCACTAAAGACGATAGTTTTCTCTAAAGGATCAATTCCGTTATTTTTGTAAATTTCAATAGCCTTATTTCCAAATTCTATTGGGTCGCCAGAATCGTGTCGTAGTCCTTTCCACGAAGTCATTTGTTCGGGCGTAAAGTCAGCGAAGAAGAAATCTGTTGTAAATGTGTCTGTTAGGGCAATTGATAGCTTGTCGCCGTATGTGTTTTGCCAGTCTCTTAGTGCCTGATTATGGCCATCTAGTGGATTATTTCCGGATTTATCTGCCAGTGCAGCGTAAACCATTGGCATTTCGTGCGCAAAAGTCCCAATTGGTTTTAATCCTAGTTTATGCGCCAAGTATATATTTGAAGTTCCGACAAAATTGTCAGGGAGTTCATTTGCAACTCGTTCAATTACATGCCTATGCCAATCATAGCTAAAACGTCGCCTTGTGCCGAAATCAGAAAATTTAATATCTGGGCGGCTTTTTAATAATTTGATCTTTTCGTCTAATCGGTGATCTCCTTCGGTATACACTTCTTCCAAAGAGTAACCTTCACGTGCGAGTTTGTTACGAAAATATATTTCATTTATCTCACTCATGATAACGGTTTCCCAGAATGTAACTAGGGGCCATTTTCCCGTAGCTTCAACCGCTAGGTCGCCGCGCTTATCATATCCGATCTTGATCGGAGGTAGGGGATTGTTTAGTAGAAAATTAAGGTATTCTTGCGAAAATGTCTCTTTGCCGTCTTGGTTTTGCAGTCCGGCTAAGTAGGCTATTTCATCAGGCTGCCATCCTTCAGCTAGCTCATTTAGTCTATCCTGTAATTCTACCGGGGATACAAATTCGGATAATAAATTAGGGGAGCGATTTTTCAGCGTGAAAGTAACTTCTGCTTCAGGATGTTTTAAGAACTCGTTCATCCCCATAGTTGCTTTGTAGTAATCTAATCCTTGTGATATTTTTGAGCTCTTCTTCATTTAAATTGCCTCCTGGATCATCTTCTTTGCTTCTTCGGTCGATATTGCCAATATTCCAGCCTCTTTCATCGCAGATAATGCTTCTTCTTCGGCTGTTGATGTTAATCCCACGGCGCGAATGGCGTCTATAAGTAGGTATGTGGTAACACGCCTGTCATCTTTGAAATGTTCAGCGATATCTAGGGCGGTAGATTTTACGCAAAAATCTGTTGCTAATCCGCCGAGAAATACTTTAACTTTTTCGTGAGGCGTTTTTGGCTCTATGATAGATTCTAGAGTTTCATCTTTATTACTTCTGCCTTCCCAGCCAGAGTATCCGTCTGTCTGCCCAGTACCTTTATTTATGATGATGTCATCGGGCTGGATATTTAGGTCCTTGTGAAATTCAGACCCTCTAGTGCTAGCTACGCAGTGAACTGGCCACTTGTCAAAGTGAGGTGTTTTTTCGGGGTGTCAGTCTCGGGTGAATACAACCGTGCCGTCGTGTTTTTGTATCTCGTCGGCAATGGAGTTGATAGGTTCGATGATTTGCTCTGCTTCGGCAACAGCAAGACTTCCATCGATAAAATCATTCTGTGGGTCAACCCCGACAAATATATAGTTAGACTTTTCCATAATGTTAATATCCTCCTTACTTAATGTATAGTTTACACTTACTATCTAGTCTAATGGTTGGTTATTGTATTGTCAACACTAATTCATAAAAATATAAATTTCTACATTTTGCGACAAAGACTAGTCGAAACTTCGATCTAAAATCTCTAGTTTATTTGAATTGAACTCGTATAATTTTGCCGGACGATGCGCGCCATCTCGCCATAGTTCATCAGTTTCATGAATTAAATTTAAACTGAGGAATTTTTTCCGAAAGTTGCGTTTGTCAAATTCACGATCAAAAACTATCTCGTAGGTTGTCTGCAGTTGTGTTAAGGTAAATTTTCGTTCTAGAAAAGCAAATGCTGAGTTTGTGTATGTCATTTTGGCAATTAGTCGCTCTTTGGCGTATTTAATGATGTTAGCATGGTCGTATGCTAGTTTTGGTAATTTTTTTACATCAAAAAATTCTATCTCTAAGTTTTCGTTGTATGGAATACTGCGCCCACAGCCCATGTAGGTTACAGATACTGCATGTCCTCGTGGATCGCGATTAATCGTATCGAAAGTGTAAAGTTGCT
>CAUUDX010000030.1:0-6198 GCA_963544125.1 uncultured Candidatus Saccharibacteria bacterium
CGCGCGTTAAAAACGTTAGCGATGACCAATTGGAAGATTTGTTTAACGAACTGCGTCAGATTTTACAATTGAGCATCGATCAGGGCGGCTCGACGGATAAAAATTATGTTGACGCTGAAGGCAGGAAAGGCAATTATCTGTCGTTTGCGCACGTATTTCGTCGGGAAGGTCAGCCGTGCCATCGGCATCCTGATCAAGAAATTGTAAAGATGAAAGTTTCTGGACGAGGTACGCATATTTGTCCAGTTTGCCAAGCGGAGGTGAAGTGATTTATCTTTTTTATGGCGAAAACGAATTTGAAAAACGGCAAGCGATTGCCAAGCTGATTGGCGACGAAAAAGCGACGCGACATGATGGCGAAGATTTGACGCTTGCTGGAATGCAGGAAATAGCAATTGGGCAGACGCTGTTTATGAACTCGTCGGTGTATTTAATTTCAAAATTGAGTGAAAATTCTGAGGTTTGGTCGCAACTTCCAGATATAAAGTTTGATGACGATAAGGCTATTATTCTGGTGGAAGATAAAATTGATAAGCGGACAAAAACGTATAAGTGGCTGCAGAAAAATGCCAAAGTTCAGGAATTTTCACCGCTTAGTGATCGTCAAAAACCGCAGCTTTTAAAATGGTGTGCGGCGGAAGCGAAGGCTCGTGGTTATGATTTGACGAGCCATCAGGCGGGGGTGATTGTTGACCGTTTGGGATTTGATCAGTTGCGATTGAGTAATTTTTTAGATCAATTGTCGCTGGCGGAAAAAGTGACGGATGATTTAATTGACAACTTTATACCTTTGACGAGGACGGAGAATGTGTTTGATTTGTTCATTTCGGCGCTGACGGGTGATTATGGTAAGGTTCACGATATAATTAGCTATTTGGAGTCGGAAAGTGGCGTTGATGGCGCTTATCAGACAATGGGATTGCTTGCCTCGCAGGCAACTAACTTGACGGCGTTGGTTTTGGCTGACGGCGATAGTAAGTTGGTGGCTTCGGATTTTTCGGCTAGTCCGTATGTTTTACGAAAATTGGTGTCTTCAGCAAAAGGCGTCGATAAGGAAAAACTGAAGAGGATAAATGATACGCTACTTCGGGCAGACTTGCAAATGAAAACAACTTCTGTAAATCCATGGCTGCTTGTGGAGGCGGCGCTGGTCGGAATTGGAAAATATATCAAGGAATAGGGAGATTGCTGGATTTTATGGATGATATTCGCGTAAAAGAATATATTGCCAGTTTAGAAAAGGAATTTTCTTTAATTGAAAATGGTTTCAAAGAGGAAGAGAAAAGAGCCTTAACTGATTATAAAGCTAATGATAATGAATATATTAAAAAATTGGCGTTCTTAGCTTACAAATCAGTTGCTTATCAGGTAAGAATGTACGGAGTGTTTCTGTTTGGATATTTATCAGAACAAGATGATATTTTAACATTTATGAGGGATGAGGTTTCCAAAGATGATAATGGAGAGTCCAGGAAGTGCTGGCGAAGGCGTTTGATGAATTCTGTAAAAAAACAGGATATGAAAAAGCACTTCCAGTTATTGACGAATGGTTGGAAAATAATAATCCTAATACAAGGAGAGCTGTTACAGAGGGTTTAAGAATATGGACAAGCAGGCCGTATTTTAAAGATAATCCAATTGAAGCTATTAGGAGAATTTCTGACTTGAGGGAAGATACGAGTGAATATGTTAGAAAATCAGTTGGAAATGCTTTAAGGGATATAAGTAAAAAGTTTCCGGAATTGATTAAAATTGAACTCAGTAGCTGGAAATTAGAAAGTAAAGAAATCAAACAAGTACACAAACTGGCGAGTCGGCTTATCGACTAATATCAAACAAAAATACCCCAGTTAATTCCGGGGTATTTTCTTAGCAATCTTTACAGACTATTTTTCAGCTTTCTTAGTGGCTGGCTTCTTTGCTGGGGCTTTTTTGGCAGCTGGCTTCTTAGCAGTTGCTGGTTTTGCAGCTGGTTTTTTGGTAGCTTCTAATGTAACACCTGCTTTTTTAGCAATTTTGCTCAATGCACTCTTTCGACGAGCAGCGGTGTTTTTCTTAATTAAGCCTTTTTTGACAGCGGTGTCGATTTCACTTTGTGCAGTAGCAAGAGTCTTAGCGCTTGGTTCTGCAGCGAAAGCCTTAACAGCAGTTTTAATATCTTTTTTAATGCTAATGTTTCGCTCGCGGCGCTTTAAGGTTTGTTTGGCGCGCTTGATGGCGGATTTGATGATTGGCATGTTTCTCCTTTACCTCTATAGATTTGTATCGCTAATCAGGAAGAATTATACAGAAAATGACACAGATTGTAAAGAGGCGGCATAGATATTGACTTTATGGTAGTGCTTATGGTATAGTGATGCCAAGCGTAATTACAAAACAAACATAGGAAAAATCATGTCAAACGGATCAGCAAAGCAAAAAGTAATCCAGAGCATAAAGGATGTAACGAATATTTTAGTGACGGTGAGTTCTAGCCCGTCAGTCGACGAATTGTCGGCGGCTTTAGGATTGACAATTTTCCTTAATAAACTGGGGAAGCACGCTACGGCTGTGTTTAGCGGTGATATTCCACCAGCAATTACATTCTTGAATCCTGATAAGACGTTTGAGCAGACCGCAGATTCTTTACGTGATTTTATTATTGCTCTGGATAAAGAGAAGGCTGATCATTTGCGCTATAAAGTTGTTGACGACGCCGTAAAGATTTTCATTACGCCATATCGTACGACGATTACCGATAAAGATTTGGAATTTTCACAGGGCGACTATAACGTTGAGCTGGTTTTGGCTCTAAATGTTGAGAATAGCGAGAGTATTGATACGGCCTTAACGGCGCACGGTAAGATTTTACACGACGCTACGGTTGTGGCTATAACAGCGGGTGACGTAAAGAGTGGTCTGGGTTCTGTTGATTGGCACGAATCTAATGCCAGTGGCGTGAGTGAAATGGTTGTTGAGCTTCTTGATGACCTGAAAACTCCAAAAGTAACGTTAGATGAACAGATGGCGACAGCTTTGCTTACGGGAATTGTGGCGGTGACTGAGAGATTTAGTAACGGCAATACGTCATCAAAGGTTATGACTACAGCTGCAGAACTTATGGCGGCTGGCGCAAATCAGCAATTGGTGGTTTCAAAGATTGCCGAGAGCGAAGTAGAGGACAAGCCGCAGGAGATTGAAAAGATCGAAGAGAAATCTCCAGAAAAAGAAGAAACTTCAGAGGATAAAACTGAAGAAGTAGAGAAAGATGAGGAAACTGTACATGCGGACGGAACTTTGTCGATTAGCCACGAAAAGAAGGGTGATGTTGATGAAGTAGCTGAACAAACGGCGAAAGAAAAGCAAGAAGAGTCTGCCAGGATTGCCAAAGAGGAATTGGCTAAAATTGAGCCGATAAAGGAAGAGTCGCAAACCGAGGAAGAAAAGCCTAGTGAAAAAATAGTTTCAAAGGGAGAACTTTCTTTCGAGGAAACTCCGCTGATGGGTGGCACTCTGAATGCAACGACTACACAAGCTGCTGAGGATAAAATTAGGGAATTAGCTAGCGATCAAAATAAAACCATCTTAACGCACGGTAAATATGTAGGTGATAGTACGCCGTCGTTTGGCGATACTCCGTTAAATGCAGCTATGGGTGCATCTGATGAGCCGCCAAAGATTGATCCGTTCGCGACAACTAACGTCGCTGAGCAAAAATTGTCGACAATACCTGTTGCACCACAGTCTGAAGAGTCAATTATTTCGGCAATTACTAACGACACAAATCAATTGAATAATCCAGTAGCGCCAGCTCCGAGTCAGTCGATTCCGCCGATTGCGCCAGCAATAACAAATCCTGAAAATAGCATTCCGGGTTTTGACTTGCCGATGCCACCAGCGATGCCAGATTTCGGCGCTTTGCCACCAATGCCGCCAGCGCCTACAGGTGTTGATGTAAATGGATTGCCACAGATTGCGCCGTTAGGGGTGGCTCCTGAGCCAGTAGCCGCTCCGCAAGCTCCAGCACCTGCGCCGATCACCGCGATGCCAACTCAGCCAGCTCAAAACGCAGATTTCAATCCAGCGCAATTTCACATTCCAGGGCAATAGTTAATGGACGAGGTAGTTCTTATAGACAAACCTCAGGGGATGACTAGCTTTGGGGTGGTGGCGCGCTTGCGACGAGTTTTATCTGGTCGAGCAGGCAAGAAGGTTAAAGTTGGTCACACAGGCACGCTTGATCCGTTTGCGACGGGATTAATGATCATTGTGACTGGTAAAAAATGCCGAGAAGCTGAGACATTTACTAAGCTAGATAAATGGTACGAAGCCGAGATTATTCTGGGCAAGAATAGCTCAACTGGTGATCCAGAAGGCGAAATTACTGATGCGTCTTATTATGAGCCGAGTTTGGAAGAAGTTCAGCAAGTGATTGGCCAGTTTGTGGGAAAAATTGAGCAGACGCCGCCGATTTTTAGCGCAATAAAAATTAACGGTGAAAGAGCGTATAAATTGGCGCGCGAAGGTAAACAAGTTGAGATTCCTAAGCGTATGATAGAGATTTATTCGTTAGAGTTATTGTCATACGAATATCCCAAATTAAAGGTCAGGACTCACGTTTCAAGTGGAACTTATATTCGAACGTTAGCGGCGGATATTGGTGAGAAATTAGGGACGGGTGCGTATTGTGAAAATCTGCGCCGGACGAAAATAGCAGGCTATTCTATCGATCAAGCGAAGACTCTGGCGGACTTTGGAATTACTAGCTAATTGCAAAAAACAGAGAAGCTTGGTATAATTACAGGGCTATGATTAGCAAAGAGAATAAAGCGAAAGCAATTGCTTTGACTCAGGTCAATAAAAACGACGTCGGTAGCCCACAGGCTCAGGTGTCAGTTTTGACGGCTCGTATCAAAGAAGTCACGGAGCATTTGAAGGCGAATAAGCACGACTTCATGGCTCGTCGCGGCTTGATCCAAATGGTTGGTAAGCGCAAGCGTTTGCTGAAATATTTGGAGCGAACTGATTTTGAGAGTTACAAAGCAGTTGTTGCCAAATTAGGTTTGCGTAAATAATTTACGTTAAAAACTGCTTAAATCCCCTTTGGCGAAAAGGGGATTTTTGTTGTTCTGGCTATTTTTTCAATTTGGCGATAATTACATCTCGTCCGTCGTTTGCGCCGCCCAAAGTGCATGAGTAAAGCGTTAATTGCGGTTGGTCGGTACGTCGCTCAATCTCTACGGCGTCTGGTTTGACGCTCTGTTTTTTACTGATTACGTAATTGTAGCGCACGCCGTTATAATCAATGATAATTTCATCGCCGACAGTCAATTTATCGATATTGTAAAAAGGCGATTTTCTGAGCGTCTGCTGAGGAGTTAGGCCCATGATAAAACGATGCGCAGACAAAACAAAATTTCCGCCATCTTTTGGATTACCGTTTTCTGGTTTTCGCCACCATGCGCCGCGCTCCATTGTTTCGGCGCCACCAGTGGCATAGGGAAGATTTATATCGATTTTCGGAATATAAAGGCGATTTTCAGTAATTTTATTCTCGGTTTTAGTGATGAGCTGAGTGGTGGGGTTGTCTTTTGGATTGATGTTTTGCGACAAAATAAGGGGAGTACCAATAAGGAGCAATAGATACGCTCCGCCAATAATCATCATTATTGCGACAATAGAAACAGTGTAATTTTTCCAACTTTTTTGTCGTTTTGACACTGAATCTAGTTGAAGTGACATGGTCTAAATTATACCATAGATATCTGGTGGCGATGATTTTCCAGGTGTTGGTGTGGCTGGTGTTTGGGGCTAGGTTTTAGTATAATATAAGGAGCAATTTGTAATGCGGAAGTGATAGAGATGAGATTGTGATTATTGGCGTGATATCATCCCTGTTACTACCGCAAGAAAGGAGCTCTTTATGAGTATTATCAATCCAAGCGGCAAGGAGATTTTTAGTGTTACCACTGATTTTTGCGGTCGGCCGCTGACTTTAGAGGTGAATCGCGTCGGTTTTAGGACGACCGGTAGCGTTTTAGTGCGTTATGGCGACACTGTAGTTTTAGGTAGCGCTCAGGTTAGCCCACGTCCGGTACAATTGGATTACTTCCCATTGTCAATTGATTATGAAGAAAAATTTTATGCAGCAGGTAAGATTTCTGGCAGCCGATTTATCAAGCGCGAAGGTCGCCCAAGCGATGAAGCTGTGTTGATTGG
>CAUUDX010000031.1:0-5792 GCA_963544125.1 uncultured Candidatus Saccharibacteria bacterium
GAATAGTAGGGAGAGGGGCGTGAGGTTGCCTTTTTAATGATTTTATGGTATTATATCGATTATTGTATGAGGACTATCGAAGGATTAGGAGTAGCTAAGATTGCCCAGGAGATTACCGATTCTCCTGAATACCAAAAAAGACGGAGTGAAATTATACGGGGAATAGGGCGAGCTGCAACTAGAGAGTTTAATCCGGAAAGTTCATATCGATTAGTGGATAGATATGTCGCGTCGGGCGTGGCGGATGACGCTTTAAGAGAGAGGATAGGCGCGCGTAAAACACCTGAAGATAGAATATTGAAATTGATACAATTCATGCCTTATTGGATTTGCGCGGAAGAAAAACTTGAATCTTATAGAAAAGGGGTATTTTATGAGCGCAATAATAAGATAAGAGAAAAAGAGACAGTTGTAGCTTTTAATAAGGTTGTACGAGACATAATTAGCGAAGGGCAATATACTCGCAAATCAGAACTTATATCAGATGTTCAGGGTGCTATGGATTGTCTTGGCTATGACGATGAGGAAATTGAAAATGCATATAAATTCTTAACTCACGTGATCAATGGTATGCGTCACGAAATCGCTGCTGAAATAGCTTTAAGGAAAACTAAGGGAGTGCGGGCTGTTTATACGACTGGCATTAACGGTGATCTCTCTGGAAGAGATCTTATAGTTGAGTATAAGGATAATTATGGTGACGAACATATAATTGGTCTTGATATAAAATCAACGCCAGACTCTGCACGGAATGCTAATAATAGCGACCGTGATGAGGGATATCGCGCTATTTGGTCTGGTTTCGATCATAGACGGGGTGACTTTGGTTCTTATGAAGATAATTTAATGCCGAGTAATAAAGCTGTTAAAAGGGTGCGTTCATTTTATGAGACAGAACTTGAAAAAATAGTTAGGAAAGAAGACGGTCGTCATAAAAAGAAGTAGGTCCGCTTTCCCATCCAATACGGGTGGCGCTACCTACCTCTATATAAATATTACCACAATTGCCATAAAAATCTAGAAGGTCGAGGCGCAGGAGATAATTAGCACTCACACTTGACGAGTGCTAATTTGTTGCGTTACAATGTATGTATTGTTAACGAAATGGAGGATAACGTGAGTACACCTATCAAGCCTCTTGGCGACCGTGTTGTGGCGGTGCGCGAAGAAGCAAAGACTCAGACAGCGAGCGGAATTTACTTGCCTGATAACGCTAAAGAAAAGCCGGTAGTTGCGGAAGTTAAGGCAGTTGGCGGCGATGTGAAGAACGTCAAAGTCGGTGATCGAATTGTCTATAAAGAATATTCGACTACAGATTTGAAGATTGACGGTACGGAATATTTGGTTGTTCGTGAAGAAGATATTTTAGCAACGGTTGTTGGATAAAAAGGGGAGTTTAATTATGGCAAAAAAAGTTTTTTATGATGATGATGCGCGAAATCGCGTGCTTGGCGGCGCTAAGTCGCTATACGACGCAGTTAAGGTAACTTACGGACCAAAGGGTCGCAATGTTGTGATTGCGAAAGGTTTTGGCGGACCAACTGTTACTCATGACGGTGTAACTGTGGCTGAAGGAATTGAATTGCCGGAAAATGATGACGAAACATTAGGCTATAAAGTTGGTGCTGATTTGATTAAGCAGGCCGCTAAAAACTTGAACAAGCAAGCTGGCGACGGCACAACGACTGTAACGGTGCTGACATACTCGATTTTGAAAGAAGCGAATCGATTGATTGCGGCTGGTCATAATCCGATGGAACTTAGGAAAGGTATCGAGCAAGCTGGTGCGGAAATTGTTAAAGAGCTGAATAAGTTAGCTGAGCCGATTGAAGGCAAGTCTGACCGCGTGGCAGAGGTTGCAACTATTTCAGCAGGTGATGCGGAAATTGGTAAATTGATCGCTGGCGTAATCGAGAAAGTCGGTAAAGACGGCGTGGTTACTGTTGAGGCTGGTCAAGGCTTGGAACTAGAAGCTGAGGTTGTCGAAGGTTTTAGCTTGGACAAGGGTTGGGTGAGTCCGTTCTTTGTTACTGACGCGGGTCGTCAGGAAGCTGTGTATGAAAAGCCAGCAATTTTGATCACCGATAAGAAGATTTCTAGCGTACAAGAATTCTTGCCGATGTTGGAAAAATTGGCACAAAGCGGTAAAAAGGACGTTGTTCTGATTGCTGACGAAGTTGAGGGCGAAGCATTGAGTATTTTGGTCTTGAATAAATTGAAGGGCGTATTCAATACCGTAGCGGTTAAGGCGCCAAGTTTTGGTGATCGCCGCAAAGACGTACTTCGTGATATCGCTGTGCTGACTGGTGCAACTGTGATTTCTGAGGATCACGGATTGACATTTGAAAATGCTGGCTTGGAAGTTTTGGGATCGGCACGTAAGGTGATTGTTGGCAAGGACGAAACGACAATTATCGAAGGTGCAGGCAAGCCTTCAGGCGTGAAGGAGCGAATTGCTGAGATTAAGTCGCTTTCAGAAAATGCTTCAAGCGAGTATGAGAAAGAGCAACTCGACAAGCGCGCTGCGGCTTTGTCTGGCAAAGTTGCGGTTATTAAAGTTGGTGGCGCAACTGAGACTGAAATTGACGAAAAGAAATTCCGCGTTGATGACGCCGTGGCAGCTACTAAGGCGGCTTTGGCTGAGGGGATTGTCGCTGGTGGCGGTGTAACTTTGGTCAATTTGGCTGGCAATTTGAAGGTTAATGGTGCGGACAGCTTGTCGGTTGGTCGACAAATTCTAAAAGATGCTCTGAAGCAACCGTTCTTGCAGATTATGAAAAACGCTGGCCTGAATGCGGATGCGCTGCTTGCTCAAGTTGAATCTGGCAAGGCTGGATTTGGCGTTAATGTTATGAAGCCGGAAGATGGTTTGATTGACGTGAAGAAGGCTGGCGTTATTGATCCGGCTCGTGTGACAAAAGAAGCTGTCCAAAACGCAGTATCAATTGCGTCAACTGCGGCAACCATGGGTGCTTTGGTGGTTGATATTCCAGAGACTGAGGCTGCAGCTGCTCCTGGTGGCATGCCGGGAATGGGTATGATGTAAATCTGCCCCGAGCAATAAAAATCCCGCCGAAAATGGCGGGTTTTTATTTTGGAAGAATACCTTAACGAGGATTTGAGAAATAGTCGATTTCTTTAATGATATCTAGTAGAGCCTGGGCACGACGAGCTTCGTCAACAATAGCTACGGCAGCGTCGTGTGCTGGTGCGATTAGAGTTTTATCGTCCGTAGAACGAAGAAGTAATAGGTAAGTATCGAACTTTTCTTCTGGAGAAACGTCTAGCTTGTCGACTAATGGACGCAATTCGTTCAAGGCAGTTTGCTTAATCGTATCAAGCGCAGGATCTGCGGCTGCAGTTGGAGTTGGTGCGCTGACCGCTGGAGTTGACATAACTGGCTCTGGAATGGTAGGTTCTGCCATAGATTCGACGGACTTCTGACTGTCGTCTGAATCTGTAGCGACAGGATCCGGTGAGATGGTTGCAGGATTAATTACAGGTGAAGCTGTAGCGCTTGTTTCTTCGAATTGTAAATTATTGTCTGTATCTTGTGACACGCCAGCTAACACTTTAGCCAGTTCTTGGTCGTCACTGAATGATTGATTAGCTTGAGAATCCATTATAACCCACCTTATATATTAAATTGTTTAAGCTTATATATGTTACACTATAACATGAGTTAACAAAGGAGCGCAAGATGTTAGATGATGTAAACGTGATAAAGCAATATGACCCGGGCGACGTTTTAAGCGGCGTTTTGAATATTCCAGAACAAGCTCGATATGAAGTGGAAATCCATGAGGGGGTAAATCAGCGTCGAGACTTTAAGAATATTGTAATTGCGGGAATGGGTGGTTCGGCTTTGGCGGCTGATATGGTTCGAGTTTTGACCGCTGGCTGGTTGCATATTCCGCTTGAAGTGGTTAAGGGCTATGATTTGCCAGGATTTGTTAATGAAGAAACACTGGTTATTGCGGCTAGCCATTCGGGTAACACCGAGGAGACTTTGAGCTGTTATCAGCAGGCGATAGAAAAAAGGGCCTGCTTGGCGGTTATGTCGACTGGCGGAAAGCTGATTGATCAAGCGAAGAATGACAACGTAACTTACGCTCAAGTCCCAGCTGGCGCGCAGCCACGAATGTCGACGACATATCATCTGCGGGCGCTCCTGAAGCTGTTGCAACACTTTTGGATTATTGATGGCGATTTATATGATCAGGTGAAAAATAGTGCTGATTGGCTGAAAGGTGAAATTGCCAATTGGACGGTTAAAACTCCGGAAGAAACCAATTTAGCAAAGCAGATTGCAAAGCTAACGATTGGCAAAACTCTGGTTATTTTTGGTGGTGAGCTGACTTGGCCGCTGGCATATAAGTGGAAAATTAGCTGGAATGAATCGGCGAAGAATTTGGCGTTCTCGAATCAATATCCAGAATTCAATCATAATGAATTTATTGGATGGTCGTCACATCCTGTAGAGAAGCCGTTTACTATTTTTGATATTCGTAGCAATTTGGAGCGGGATAGAATCCGTGAGCGAATGGAACTTAGTGACCGATTGCTAAGTGGCAAGCGACCAAAAGCGCATGTACTGGAACTTCGAGGAAAGACGCTTATGGAGCAATTATTGTGGGGTTTGGTGCTGGCGGACGCGGCTAGTATTTACACAGCCATTCTCAATGGGGTCAATCCCGGACCAGTTCAATTGATTGAGAAACTGAAAGCGGAACTTAGTTAATTTAATATCGTAGAGATTCAATCGGGTCGCGTCTGGTAGCGCGGGCTGCTGGATATACGCCAGAAATAACGCCGATGATTATTGATAATCCAATTGATAATACGGCTGTTTGCCAATAGATGTATGGTGTAAGTGGCAAATATAAGCTGGCGAGGTAAGCACCCGCTAATCCTAAGCCGTAGCCGAAAATTCCACCGAGTAATCCGATGATTGCTGCTTCGATTAGGAATTGATTGATAATATCCCAGCCTGTCGCACCAACAGCTCGCCTGACGCCGACTTCACGTTGACGCTCGGCAACGTTGACAAGCATTACGTTCATAACGCCTATTCCACCAATTAACAGAGAAATAATGCCGATGACAGTTAAGATTATCGAGAGGAACTTTGCGACATTAGACTTCTTTTCGTTGATTTCTTCGCCGGAAACGATTCGATAATTCTTGTCACTATCATGATTCTTCTTCAAAATATCGTCAGCCGATTTTATAACCGAATTGAGATCTTGGTGATTTTTAGTAGTGACGACAATTTGCTGAATTTGCGGTGTTCCTTGAGTGAATTTTTTAATCACAGACAATGGAATAATGGCGGCGTTATTAAAATTCACATCCAGGTAGCTGGCTGGATTTTCAATATTCTTCAATACGCCAACAACAGTCAATGGTTGATTCCGGATGTAAATAACGTTTCCGATAGATTTTTCTGTACCAAATAGATCGACCGACAGTTGCTGCCCAACGACAACTCCGCCGATGTCGTTAATAAATTGTCCAGTAGCAATTTGCAAATTGGTAACATCTTTTAGCGATTCCGTACTACCGATTAACGCGGCGTTTTGGATGTCGATTTTACCTTCACGGGCGCGCAGCTCGGCGTGCAGGAAAGCAATTGGCGCAGCTTTTGTGTTGGCAATTTTTCCTATATCTCTGGCGTCCGTTTCAGTCAATGTGTTGACTGTCGTCGTATTGTCGGATTCGGTCAACAGATTCGGGGCGGCTTTTTGATTGCCAGACTTAACAATAGCGACAGGAGTGTCTGATTGGTTAGA
>CAUUDX010000032.1:0-5591 GCA_963544125.1 uncultured Candidatus Saccharibacteria bacterium
GACACGCTGAAAAGTTCAGCTTCGGCCTTCTCTAATAATTCCTGCGTGGTCGTCGATTCGTCATAGCCAAGCTCCGAAATATCGCCACTCGCCTTAATTAGGCGCCTGCGAACCGCTGTTTGTGCGATCATTTCCGCGTAAGCCGATGCGTGCGCTGCCGTTGGGACGTAGTTTGTTAATTCCGTCAGGTACGCCGATCCGCCGACCAATTCCAGTTCGTCCTTTCGCTTCAATTCGTCGGTTAAGGTCAGAAGGTCGACGGGCTTGTGTTTTTCAAATAGCCGCATCATTCCCGCAAAAATAAGTCCGTGATTCTTGTCGTAAAAATCGCTAGGGTGAGTAATTTCCGCGGCGTCCGCCAAAACTTCCTCGTCAATTAAAACCGCTCCCAACAAACTCTTTTCCGCGTCCAAATTTTGTGGCGGTATCTTCCCTTTTACTTCTTCGTTTTTATCTGCCATTAAATATCCTCCAGCTTAACTTCTTCGCCGCCACCCATTAATTCTGCAATTTCCGCCAATTTTTTGTCCTCTGGCGGCTTCTTCTCTCCAATTATATCAATTTCCAAATCCATCGTGGTTTCCTCTGAGATAATTTCTGAGATCAATGGCTTGTTTTTTGCGTCGTCTAATTTTTTCTTATAAAACGCGGAACCTGCGTAAATTGTCAATTTTTCACCATCAAACGACCACTGGCTTTTCTGCAATAATGACGCCAGCCCGAGGGATTTTTCCTTTGCTCGCTCAATAACTTTTTCCCAATTTAGCTCTAGCGGCGTGTCGGTCTTCTTTGGTTTTGCGGCAATTTTTTTTGCTGGCTCGGCTAGTTTTTCTTCTTTTTCAATCGGTTTTTTGGTCGGTTTTGCTGGATCGGCGGACTTAATTGGTGTTGGCTTTGTGGCGGATTTTTGGGTCGTAGTTTGAGTTATATTTTTCTTTGGCGCGACTGGCTTTTCTGTCGACTGAGAATTGCTATTCATGAATATCGTCAATAATTTCAAGTCTGGATGTGGATGTCGATCAACCTCGATTAATTGCTGAACCAGCCCGACAAGGTTTGGATTTTTTCGTAATCTGGTGCGAGCAATTGACAATAATTGATGAGATACGACGACTGAATTGGCGCCGCTATTTTCTAATTCCTGGAAGATATTTAAGACTTTCTCATTGTCGTCGGATTGATACGAATCCAGCAAATTGCCGAGCATCGTTGCGTCGCTCAGTCCCAAATATTCGGTAACCATGTTTGCCGTCAGTGGTTGGCCTGGAGTTGCTAAAATCGACAATTGGTCAAGTGTGCTAATGCCGTCACGGAATCCACCGCGAGAACGTTCAGCAATCAACCTGGCGGCATCTTCTTCAATTGCAAACCCTTCTTTTTCTGCAATATTCATCAGTTGTTCCGTCATAATTCCTACTGGAATTGGGCGGAAGAAAAATTGTTGGACGCGGCTAAGAATGGTGGCTGGAAGTTTGTCGGCGTCGGTTGTAGCGAGGATAAATACCACGTGCTCTGGCGGCTCTTCCAGGGTTTTTAATAGCGCATTAAATGCTGATTTTGACAACATGTGGACTTCGTCGATGATGTAGATTTTTTTTGGTGCGGAAACGGGCGCGACTTGAGCTTTTTCGCGCAATGCCCGAATGTCGTCAACGCCGTTATTGCTGGCTGCGTCAATTTCAATGATATCCAAGTTTGAAGCGTCGTCGTCATAAGGCAAGTGATTAATTTCGTGCGCCAGAATTCGCGCCACGCTAGTTTTTCCTACGCCGCGCGGACCCGTCAACAAATACGCATGGGCGATTTTCCCCTGCTCTAATGCTCGACGCAAAATGCCAGTTACATGATCCTGACCTAACACCTCATCCAAATTGCGACTGCGATATTTACGATACAGCGCCTGACTCATCGCCCCTTGTTCTCCATAGGTTTTATTATAGCAGAATATAGCAATCTAGCGTATTTATGGATAGCGTATGTCAATTTTGTGTTTGGTTTCGGCGACATAAAAACGGTAATAGCTATTAGAGTCTGACACAGTTGGATTTTCAAGTATCTCGTCGTTTTCTCTTATTTCAATATACTCATCGTTGCTATATGGCTTGATGAGCTTAGTAAATTCAAACGCATATTCACCAGAAATACTCTTTAGTTCTCGACTCTGATCTATTGGGTCAGCATAGTCGGTCGTAACTAATACTAGAAATCGTCCGTTATTGTCAGCGAATAGATGAAAAGTGGTGTCGGGATATAATGGCACTAGAGGTGCGAATTGTCGAACGTATCCTAGTTTTTTCAGAATTGGAAATGCTTCAAAAACTACAGACGGAAATACAAAATTTGAGTAATTGTTCATAATGAAATTATACCAGGTAAGATGGATAGTTTTCAGACATATCCAGGTCTTATGGCTCAGAAGCCAGTGAGGTGATCGCGCAAGTCGTTGCCATTCATGGTTTCCCATGCGTTGTCGACGATAACTTGCCCGCCCTCGCTTTCAGGTAGCCTCCAGTAGACGATATTCTCGCCCAGGGGACCACCAGTGGCCTTGACATGACCATGTCCAGGACCGTCTGGCTTGAACATGCCTCCGTAGTAGACGTTGATCTGTCCTCCAGACCTGCGCACAACAGCAAGCTGTCCGTCGAAGTAAGCCATGATAACTCCTTCAGGAGTCGGGCGGAGAAATAAGTTCTCCGCAAAACGGTGCGTCGATTAGACGCAGGCTAACACATGCTGTGAAAGCTAATATATATATCAGTAATAGAATAAAATGTCAAGCTATTTCATCAAAAATATATTGTAAAAATAAGGTTTTAAAATAACGTTAATTGTTCACTTGGTAATTCCAGTTCAATTTCTCCGTCAATTTTTTGTGCCCGATGGCCAATAAGCTTTTTGATGTTGTAAGCTAGCAATTGACCGTAGTAACCGGTGATGATAATTGAGCCGATGACGCTACGTACATGTCCGACCAATTTACTGTGATTCTTCATTAAAACGACACGCGACAAATCAACGCCAGCGGTTTGAAAATAATCTTCGCAAGGAATTAGCTCGGATTTCGGAAACGACACGCCAATCTTCTGCTCAATTTCAAGTAGCTTTTGTCGCAACTCCCTTCTGCCAGTCGCACGGTCAAGGGGTTGTTTTATCAATTCCATCTTCTTAGCAACTGGTAGAGTCTCGACTATCCTGTCCAGTCTGGAAATTCTCGCCTCATATTGCCGGGCAATCAACGCCGAAGAAAACGTCTCCAATTTTAACGCTAGTCGCGCCCCCTGCTCCAGTAGCCGTCGAATGCCGCGTTCTTCCTGGGAAATGCCAACTTTAATAACCCCTGGCGCGAAGTACGCCAAGTAAACAAAGTGCGGGTTTTGATTGATCTTTTCCTGCTGAATGGAAACCGAATTGGCGTTATAAAACGCTGGATTAAAGCCGGTTTTGTTGCGACATTTTAGGCAATTCTCATACTTTTCATCAACGATGGCTGAATCTGGGCAAATCTGACTGCATCGATTTTCAAAATCTACCCAGCCAGTGCAATATTTGACAGAAAAATCGAAACTGAGAGATAGATCTTTTTCGAACAATTCATGACGCTCAATTTTACCGCCAACTTGACATTCAATAAAAGGCTTATCATCAGCGTTAAAACTGGCATAGCTGAGCAGGAAATTGCTCGGTGGCATGAAATTTCCTTACAACGCAGCTTCGACGGCAGCCCAAGTTGCGTCAGGATTGTCTTCAGGGATGATGATTGTAACTTGGTCACCGACGTTAATGCGGAAGTATGTGACGCTAGCAAGTAAAATACGATATTCGCGTCCAGAAGCTTCGACGTAGTAAATTCCGTCATGTTGAACAAGTGTTCCAATGACCTGTTTTCGTGGCACAGGGCCGATCTGCTTATAAATAAAGCTGCCGTCTTCAGCGATTGTCAATTTCATCAAGTCGCCTTCAACCAGCTTTGACTTTGAAGCGTAGTTAGCTGGGATTGGGTAATTTTTACCATCAGGACTGAGCATCATCTGGCCGTCAAACACGCCTTCAATAATTTTTCCTGTTACATTATCTGACGAAGTTTTTGGCGTAACAACTTGTCCATCGTCGCCAATAATACTAATCAATAATTCTTTTGCGGCAGCTAAATTGGTTTCCGCCTCTTGAATAAGTGTCCTCAGACGCTTAATTTGCTTTTCTGGTAATTCAGACATGGTTCTCGCAATTCCTTTGTCTATTTTTTATAATACTTAACTAATATATAGCATATCCTTACATTTATATCAAGTCGCGTTATCTATTTTTATCCAATTTTCCACAGCGTCATAAGATATGAACGAAAAAGTGTTGCAAATTTTACTCTTGAAAATGATGTGCGGTTCGTGATATTAAGATTGGCTACATAAAAATCACCGCCCAAAGTGGACGGTGATTAAACGAAACAAATTGGCATTGTATAACAAATTATGAAAGCTCGACAGTAGCGCCAGCGTCTTCCAAAGTTTTCTTTGCAGCTTCAGCTTCGTCCTTAGAAACTTTTTCCTTGACTGGTGCTGGAGCGCCGTCAACGATAGCTTTTGCTTCACCTAGACCTAGGCCGGTGATTTCCTTAACAGCCTTGATAACTGCAACTTTCTGAGAACCAGCGTCTTTCAAAGTAACTGTGAACTCAGTTTTTTCGTCAGCAGCGGCAGCGTCGCCACCAGCAGCTGGACCAGCAACAGCGACAGCTGTAGCAGCTGGCTCGATGCCGTATTCTTCTTTAAGATGATTTTTCAATTCGTTAACTTCTAGAACTGTCAATTTTACAAGTTCTTCAGCCAATTTCTTAATATCAGCCATTGATATTCTCCTTTATTATTATATCGTTGCGATGATTGCAACGTTACTAGTGTTGATTGCTAAACTTAAGCAGTAGCTTTGGCTTCGATGCCGTCCAAAAGTCCGTGCAAGTTGCCACCAAGTCCGCTGACCGTGTCGTGTACAGGTGATAGCAGTTGTGATACCACTTGAGCAATGAGTTGGTCTTTGCTTGGTAGGCTTGCCAATGCTTTAACGTCAGCTTCGCTAATCGCCAAGCCTTCGCCTGAGAAGCCACCTGCAAGCTGTAATGCTGGATGTGTTTTTGCAAACGTATCGAGTACCTTAGCTGGCATAACTTCATCTTCGGTACTTACGGCGTAAACCAATTGACCAACTAATAAGCTAGTGTCGGTTTCTTTGTAAGTGTCGATTCCTTGAAGAGCTACGCGTACCAAGCGGTTTTTAACAACCTTGATGGTAACGCCCGCTTCGCGAGCTGCCTTGCGTAGTTCTTGCAGGTCGGCAACGGTAAGGGTTTGATATCGAGCAAAAGCCGTACCCTTAGCGTTTTTTAAGAGCTCTGTTAGTTCAGCAACCAAAGTTTGTTTTTTATCGCGTGAAATTGCCATAAAAATCCTTTCTTTGATTGGGTTAATTTGTTATGTGCCAATTTGTTAACGTGCGGTAATGGAGAATCAAAAAACGTCTTTGATTCTCGCACTACCAAAGACGTCAAATAAAACTGTTAGTTTCATCCCTCGGTGGCATTTTTATACTTGTTTTAC
>CAUUDX010000033.1:0-5433 GCA_963544125.1 uncultured Candidatus Saccharibacteria bacterium
TTCGCCTGATTTACGCGCCATTCTGAGTGGCAACTAATACACTTGTAAGATGAGGGAGTAGCCTGTAATCCAACTGCGCCACACTGAGGACAAAGACTGCGTTTATGTAGCCAATCCCTATAGCTGTCTAAAGAATCTTGAATATTATCGTCGTCCATACTGAGGACTAAGCCGTATTTTGGCGCCAAAGTATCAACGGCATATTCCCAGGCGGATCTTTCTATTTCGATTAGTTGAATGTCGTATTGATAATTTTTATGACCAAGTTTAGCATGGGCGATTTCGTGTAAAAGTTGCACTAAATATTCTTGTGAATCTAATTTTTCGTAATAGACTGTTTGCAAATTAGGATTCCAGGAAAATACTTCGCCCTCTTTGAACTGCAGTTCTGGAAAATCGTGTTCAATTTGAGATAAGCTGACTGATGGCATTGTCATAGCATCCGTATAATACAATTTCTTCTGGATTAGGGGCACTGATTATTTTCGGTACCGATATGGCGGCGGGTAAGTTTTCTGCTAGAAGGCCGCTTAAAATATCTGAAAAATAAGATGTGAATTTTCCCACGCTCCCACCAATAACAACGACATCTGGTTGCGTAAAGGCGATGAGTGGCTGCAATCCAACTTTTATCCTATTGGCAATCTCTTCCCATATTTCCAGGGGGGTGTCTGATGATAATTCGCCAAAAATTCTCTGTAAAATCCTACCCGCAGCAATCTCTTCCCAAGTGGTAGTCTTGCCATTGTAATTCAAAGACATATGACCGCCCTCGCAGTCGCTAAGCTCTTTATATAGGTTTCCGTTCAGAATTAGAGAAGTGCCAACGCCGGTCCCTAGGGTTATGTATAGACCGCATCTGGGGGTTTTGGGCAATCTGAGTATACTTGCCAGTCCCGCCATATTGGCGTCGTTTGCAATGAATATTGGTGTATCAGGAAAATATCGGGAAAATAGCTCGCGGATAGGTTGATTTTTCCAGCCGAGGTTTTGACACCACACTGCTACACCGTCTTTAACTACTCCTGGCAGAGCCACAGAAATTGCGTCAATTGGCTGATCGTTCGTAATCAGGTGAATTTGATCGGCGACGCGTTGAATGTATTTGTCTACGTTTTTAGGGGTGGGGAATTTAACGATATGCTTAGGATTTTTTTCCTCGTCAAAGTTGGCTACTAACGTTTTGGTCCCACCTGTATCAACCGTAATAATCATATATTTATTATATCATCAGCTTTACTTATAAGAGGCCATTATGATATAATAAAGAAAATTTGAGTGGAGATATAATATGAGGCGAGTGAATCAAACTGGATCAATTGGAGTTTTTGTAGTAGTAGGTGCTATTTTGGTGGCTATATCTTTGGCTGTTCTTTACGGGATTAGGCAGAATAATTTGTCACAAGATGGATCGCCAATTTCTAGCGATTTGGTAGCATCAGAGAATGGTAATAAGGATTCGCAAAACGGCGCGTCTCAACAATCGACAGACCAAAAGACGAATAGTCAATCAAGTGGAAGAGGTGATGCGCAAACCGACGTGAAGACTGAAGAATCAAAAAAGACAACTCCCGCATCTGGACCTTCTCAGTCTCAGCAATCGCCATCATCTACGACACCAGCTCCCTCTAAGCAATCCGACAAAGGATTGCCAAAAACTGGACCAGAAGATGTAGTTGTTTCTGCGGTAGCTTTTGGCGCTTTGGCGTTTTTGGCGGTAGCTTATCAACGATCTCGCTATCTTATCTAGCTTTGACTTCTGCTCATCTGTTGTGATATAATTGTGATAATCTGTGGGGATATTTTTATTATGTCCCTGAGAAACAATATCAATTTTAAGGAAGGGGTCTTTAGAAGACTTATGGCAGACGCCAAAATTACAATGGACGACTTGCTGGCTCAAGCAGGTGATAATGTTAAACAACTTACTGTTGGTGAAACGGTTGATGGTACTGTTTTATCAGTTAAGAAGCACGAAATTTTAATCGATTTAGGACCTTTGGGCGTTGGTTTGGTTCCGCGCCGCGAAGTTAGCCTTTCGAAAAACTACAATGTTGGCGATTCAGTAATTGCTAGCGTAATTGATACTGAATTGGAAGATGGCTATTCATTACTTTCACTACGAAAAGCTGCGAAAGATCGCGGCTGGGATGAAGTTATGGCCAAATTGGAATCTGGCGAAATTATCACGGTTGTACCATACGACGCTAACCGCGGTGGATTACTAGTTGAATACGAAGGTATTCGCGGATTCTTGCCCGTATCGCAATTGTCAGCTGAACACTATCCTCGCGTAGGTTCTAGCGACAAGGACGAAATCTTGCAACGATTGAATAGCCTAGTGAAGAAAGACATTAAGGCGCGAATCTTAGACGCTGATCGCAAAGCTAATAAATTGATCTTCTCTGAAAAAGAGGCGGTTAAAGAAGGCTTGGCAGAGCGATTCCAGAAGTTGGCAATCGGTGATACAGTTACAGGTGTTGTTACTGGTGTTGTTGACTTCGGTGTATTCGTTAATGTTGAAGGAATTGAAGGTTTGATTCACATCTCAGAAATTAGCTGGGAGCGTGTTAATAATCCATCTGACTACGTAAAGGTTGGTCAAACTATCGAAGCCAAGATTATCGCGATCGATAAAGAACGCTTGAGCTTGAGCATGAAACAATTGACCAAAGATCCATGGTTGGATGAAGTAGAGCAATTTAAGCCTGGCGAAAAAGTTGAGGGAACTGTAACTCGAATTACTCCATTTGGTGCATTTGTACAGTTAAGTCCAGCAGTCGAGGCTTTGGTTCATGTGTCAGAGCTTGGCGGTGACGGTACTGATCCTGAAAAGGTATTTACGTTGAACGAGCGTAAAGAATTTACAGTTTTGGATATCGATAAGGAAAATCGTAAGATTTCTCTTTCACTCGGCAAATCATCAAAGAAAAAATAATACAAATCCCCTGAAGCGTAGTTACGCCCAGAGGTGAGAGGAGCTTATTATGGCAGAAAAAATCGTCAATATTGCGGATTCGGTAACGGTTGGCGAGTTGGCCGAAACTCTGGGATTGTCAGTAACTACGCTGATTGGTGAATTGTTTAAGAACGGAATCGCTGCGACAATTAATCAGCGACTAGATTTTGAGACTGCACAGATTATTGTTGAAGAATTAGGGCTAGATGTGCAGCTGAAGCGAAAGACGGTTTCTACGGAAATTCATCATCATGCGCACAAATTGTCAGACAAGGCAGTTCCTCGTCCACCAATTGTGGCTGTGATGGGGCATGTTGACCACGGTAAAACGAGTTTACTAGACGCGATTCTTGATAAGAAAACAGCGGCTAATGAAGCCGGAGGAATTACTCAGCATATTAGCGCTTATCAAGCTCAGCGCAACGGACGAACTATCACTTTATTGGACACTCCAGGTCACGAGGCTTTTGCGGCGCTAAGGCAACACGGAGCTACGCTTACAGACGTGGTTATTATCGTGGTGGCGGCGGATGATGGAGTTAAACCTCAGACTGTTGAAGCTATTCGATTTGCTAGGTCAGCTAACGCTAAAATTGTGGTGGCAATTAATAAGATTGATAAAGAGGCGGCTAATTCGCAATTGGTAAAGACTCAATTGGCATCTGAGCATGGTTTGAACCCTGAAGAATGGGGTGGCGATACTGTGATGGTTGAGGTTAGTGCAAAAACTGGTCAGAACTTAGATAAGCTTTTGGATATGGTTTTATTGGTGGCGGATATGGAAGATTTGCGCGCAGATGAAGATGTTCCGGCTGAAGGTTTGGTTATTGAGGCGCACATGGAAACTGGTCGTGGCGCCGTAGTTGGCTTGTTGGTGGAGAATGGTCATTTGAGACCTGGTCATTATTTGGTTGCCGGGACGGCTTACGGGCGAGTCCGAACGCTTCAAGATTTCCGTGGTAAAACCGTTAAAGATGCCGGTCCAAGTATGCCAGTGAATATGACCGGATTTAAGGAATTGCCACAATTCGGTGATGGATTTGAGATTGCGAAGAGCGAAAAAGAGGCACGCAATTTGGCGCAAAAGGCTAAAATTGAACAAGAGAAAATGGCAGCCACAACCAATGTTACTGGCGCAGATATTCTTAAGATGATGAATCGAAAGCTTGATGCGGAAGAATTTAACGTAATCGTTAAGGCTGACGTTCAGGGTTCGGTAACGTCTGTGGTTGATAGTTTGAAGCTGATTGATACTAATGGCGAAGTTGAGCTTCATGTTGTTGGAACTGGTGTTGGCAATATTTCTGAGAATGATATTCATTTGGCGGTTGGTGAGAATACGGTGATTTATGGCTTTAACGTCGATTTGCCACCGGCAGTTAAGCGATTAGCGGCGCGTGAACACGTGGAAGTGCGGATTTTTAAGGTAATTTATGAACTATTAGATGATGCTAAGGCTTCAATGGAGGCTTTGTTGGCGCCAGAAATCGTTGAAACTGAAATTGGTGAGCTAGAAATTAAGGGCGTATTTAGGACCATGCGCGAAGAAGTGATTGCTGGCGGTGAAGTGAAGCACGGTAAAGTCGCTAAAGACTTGCTGGCGCGCGTAAAACGTGGCGGAGAGCAAATTGCCGAGGTTGAGGTTTCTTCTGTACAGCGTCAACAGCAAGAAGCAAAAGAGGTCTTTGAAGGCGAAATGTGCGGACTGAGTCTTAGAACGAAGAAAAAGATTACCTTAGAAATTGGCGACAAATTGGAGTTCTTTACTAGGGAATTAATGAAGAAAACTCTGGGGTAGATTGCTCTAAGTATTGACTTTTTTATGTATTTATGATAGTATCTTAAGTATACATAAGTTTATTGTCATTCTGCGTGCAGAAGACGAAAGGAAACCACCACAAAATGAGCGAAAAACAATCAGATAAACATATAATACCTATAGTAGTAGGTGAATATGATTCTGCAACGCGTGATAAAGGTTTGTCTAGTGCAGGCGTCAAAAACAATACACCCGAAGGAAGTCCGTCCGTTGCGGGCGTCGAAAACAATTCCGAGAATCCGTCTGCGTTTAGAAAAATTGGTCAGGCTGCAGCGAAAGCAGCTCGTGCAATGAGAGAAGCGTATGCTGAACATATAGGCGTGGACGCAAGAAAGAATGATGGTGGATTGATGGGAGAGCTTGGTTTTCCTGGTGATACCAAAAATCCAACGAATAATTCTGGAGCTTTAGAAGGCTCTGCGGATACTTCAAAATCTAGCGCGAATAAACCAAAAGCTGAAGAAGTGAAGCCTAATACTCCTCAAGTAGAGAAGGCTAGTGATGGTACTAAAAGCACTTCAGGAGAGCAGACTTCTAGCGCGAATAAACCAGAAGCTGACGATGATGAGGACGATATTCCGGCATATCTGAGGCCACGAAAGAAGGCTAGTGATGGTACTAAAAGCACTTCAGGAGAGCAGACTTCTAGCGCGAA
>CAUUDX010000034.1:0-5369 GCA_963544125.1 uncultured Candidatus Saccharibacteria bacterium
TTTAGCTGAATCAAGGTCTTTCTTAAATTCGCTAACTTCTTTTTGCGTCGATTGGTATTGAGCAAGCTTAGCATTTCCTTCGTCGATGCTGGCCTGAGCTGAGGTGCGGCTATTTTCTAAGAATAGATAAAACCCGCCAATAGTTAAGAATAGCAAACCTGCAAATATCAATGATATGATACAGTATCGTCTTAAGATGACATTTACTCGCCCGGCGCTGATTTGCTTTTTTTCTTGAGGCGGGAGAAGGTTAATCATAAATATCCTCCTGCTTGATTAAGGCTAGCCCTGCGACTGGTGATAGCTGGGAGCGAAGCTGTTTTGCCGGCTGCTCTAGTCCATCGAAATTGAGCATTTGCCACGGACTTGCCACGCGTGCTGGCATTAATAATTCGTTTGTGAAAAAATCACCAATTCCTGGAAGATTACCGCCGCCACCAACGATGAGAACTTGCTCGATTTTTTTCTCATCAGGGAAGCGGTCTGTGTAATATCGCATAACGCGCTTAACTTCGTTGGTCATTTTTTCCAGACTTGGGCGTAAGGCTCCTGCAATTCTGGCTTGTCTTGGTCCAGGATTTAATCCGTTTAATACCTTAAATTGATGAGCTGTTTCAATTGGTACATTCATTTTTTTAGCTAAATTTAAGGTGAGTGAATAGCCGCCAACGTTTAAGCCGCCCGTCACACGTATATCGGAATCTAGGATGGCGATATCTGTTGTTGATGTTCCAATGTCGACGATAACAGTAGGGAGCATTCCTTCTTCTGTGCGCTTCAGAAGTCTAGCGATTGCGCTGATGTTCGGCTCAATTATTGCAACTTCCAGACCGCATTGTTTTGTGGCGTCTAACATGCTGTCGATCATTTTCTTCGGTGCAGCGCACATTAGCACACTAAGCTCATCTTTCGTGCGATTGATGATTCGATAGTCCAAATAAAGAGAATCTAATGGAGCTGGAATATATTGTTCGGCCTCCAAATTTACCGCGCTGCGAATGTTACTTTCTTCTTTCGCGGGCAGACTAAATGTCCGCGAGAATGTTCGGTTAGTTGGTATACCCAGCGCTACTCGGTTGCTGTTAATTTGCCCTACGACGTTTTTCTTCAATAGCGTTTTGATATTCTGTGCCAAATATTCAGTGTTGTCTGTAGAATTTCCGTCGCTTTTTTGAGAGTCGAGGTTAATTGATCCATACCCATGAACCAACATCCGATTTCTATCAATCGACATTACTTTTATACTAGTTCGGCTGATATCTAGGCCGATAATTGGTTTTTTTCTATAAAATATGCTCGACACGTTATTATTTTCCCACCTATATGTCAGTATTATAGCATAAGCTTTTTTGAAAAACTATTATTCCTTAACTTGACCCGCCATACTTGTAATTGGACCCATAACACTGACTGCCACCAGGGCAATAACAATACCCATGGCAACGATCATTACTGGCTCAATGATAGAGCTAACGCCGTCAATCGCAGTATCGACCTCTTCTTCGTAAAAGTCGGCAACTTTAACTAGAACTTTGTCTGTTTGTCCGGTTTCTTCACCAACAGATAACATCTGTGCTACGATTGGCGGATATAAATCGTCCTGCTCTGCAATAATTTTCGACAAGACTTCACCGTTTTGGACTCGCTTGGTGGCTTCTTTAAGGGACTTTTCGTAGGCGACATTTCCGACGGCACGCGAAGTTACGTCCAGCGCTTCAAGCACAGCCACGCCTGCACCGATAAGGGCAGAGAAGGTTCGAGTAAAGCGGGCGATTGCTACCTTTTTAACAATTGGACCAACAGCTGGAACTTTGATAATGATATTGTGAAATTTTACGCGACCTTTTGGGGTTTTAATGTAGCGAATCAATAGCCAAATGCTTCCGACAAATATTGGAATGATTATATACCAAAATGACACTACAAAATCGCTAATTCCGAGCATAATTTCAGTAAGCATTGGTAGTTTAGCGTCAGGTCCGCCCATGTCTTTAATGGTTTTACCGATGACCGGAATAATGAAGATCATTAGGATGAAGAAGGCGATGATCGTAATGATTAAAAGGACAATTGGATATGTCATGGCGCCTTTAATTTTTTTCTTCATGGATGAGTTTTTTTCTTGTTGTAGAGCCAGGCGCTTTAAGATGTCGTCCAAAATACCTCCAGTTTCACCTGCAGCAACCATGTTTACGTAAATATCATTGAAGGTTTCTGGATGTTTGCTTAGGGCGTCTGCGAAAGACATGCCGCCTTCAATGTCTTTAATCACAGCGTTGATTGTGTCCCGGAAATTAGCGCTTTCAGCGTGCTTTGCCATAGAGTTAAGGGAACGAAGAATAGGAACGCCAGCTGAAACCATGGCGCTTAATTGGCGAGTGAACATCACCAATTCTTCAGTTTTGGCACCTTTCTTTTTTTTGCCGAAAGAAAAACTGAGCTCTTTTTTGGCGCCTTTTTCTTCAATTTTTATCAATTGTCCATGAGACCTCAAATTGTTAATGGCGGATAGTTTGTCAGCTGCTTCAATTGTTGAAGAGACAGTCTCTTTCTTTTTATTGACAAGTAAATATTCAAAAATTGGCATAATACTACTCCCTTGTTGCCCTCAAAACTTCGTCCACGGTGGTGATCCCGCGCAGTGATTTAATAAGTCCGTCCATCTGCATTGTCACCATGCCTTCGGAAATCGCTTGATCTTGAATATCATTGCTGGTGGCATTGGCGGTAATCATTTTTTGGATAGGGATGGATATGCCAAGAACCTCATAAATGCCAACACGGCCCTTGAATCCGTTATGTCCGCACTCGTCGCAACCTTCTGGGTTTGGCTTCCATAAGCGTCCGATTGTTGAATCTGTTGATCCCATAGGCGTGTCGCCGCCAATTTTATCCTCAAAAGCTTGTTCTTCGAGGTTATGAATTTTTTTAATCGACTCTGTATTTATCTTAAACATTTCGGCGATATATTTTATTTCTTCTTCGTTTGGAGTATATTCTTGGCGGCAATTCATACATAAGCGTCTAACTAGTCGCTGTCCAATCACCGCCTTCACGGTTGAAGCAATCAAAAATGGTTCAATTCCCATATCCAGCAGACGCGGCAAACATGTTGCAGCGTTATTTGTGTGTAGAGTGGAGAATACCAAGTGTCCAGTTAGCGCCGCTTGAACACCAAGGTTTGCGGTTTCGCCGTCGCGAATTTCTCCGACCATGATGATATTTGGGTCTTGGCGAAGTAGCGCCCTTAACCCTGAAGCGAAGGTCATTCCAGCTTTGGCGTTGGTCTGGGTTTGATTAACTCCTGGGATTTTATATTCTACTGGGTCTTCAATTGTGGAAATATTGACATCTGGAGTATTGAGCTCTGACAGAATACTGAACAAACTGGTCGATTTTCCCGATCCAGTTGGTCCAGTCACCAGGATCATTCCGTTCGGCTGGGCCATTGCGTCTTTTACGGTTGCGAGCGACAGACCCCAATATCCAAGCTGATCCAGTTTAACGGCTTGGTTCGATTCGTCCAAGATACGCATGACCACTTTTTCGCCATCAGCAATTGGCAATGTCGACACACGAAGCGCGTATTGTTTTCCTGAAACTTTTATCTTAAATCGTCCGTCCTGTGGCACGCGGCGTTCGTCAATTTTTAGATTAGAAAGAATTTTAATGCGGCTTACCAAAGCGCCGTGAACGTTTCGTGGCAATTTGTTAACTTCCTTCAAAACACCGTCAATTCGATAACGAACCTGAACGTAATCTTCGCGCGGTTCAATGTGAATGTCGGAAGCGTTGGATTTTATGGCATACTCCAGCAACAAATTAACAGTTTGGGCAATTGGTGAATTTTCCGCAAAATCGTCTTGGCTAACGTTTTGGTCTTCGGCGGAAGCGTCTTTTTGTACCGCAATAACTTCGTCAAGTTCGGCATTGATATTACCGCGATAATTTTCCAAACAGTCCAAAATGTTGCTTTTTGTCGCTAGGAAAACCTTAGTGTTGTAGCCAATTTCTTTCTGAATAAAGTTCAATGCCTGCACGTCGTCTGGGTCTTCCATCGCAAGCGACAAGCTGTCATCTTCATTTTTCTCAAAAAGCACAACATTATACTGGCGCGCGATATGTTCAGGAATTCGTTTCAACACATCTTCGGGAATATCCTTTGGCTCAATTCGCACGAAAGGCACGCCAATGTAATCGCCGATCAACTTTGTCAAATCTTCCTCAGAAATGACTTTTTGTTCAATAGCGGTTTCTTGCAATGTTTGCTTCGACCGTTCAGCGATCAATTTCAAATCAGCAAGCTGCGGCTCATCAACAACCCCACCTTGTTTCAGAATACTCTCAATTGTCTGGTCTGAAACACGCATAACTCTTATGGTTATTGTACTATCATCGCCAAAAAAAAGCTAGCATAGTATAATATAAGAGTGAATATTTCTAGTGAAGAGAAAATGCGAGAATTGGGCGCGGCAATTGGTCGGGCTGTTTCTGGTAGGGAAGTTTTGGAGCTGGTCGGTGATATTGGTGCAGGAAAAACCACGTTAACGAAGGGAATTGCACAGGCTTTAGAAATTGACGAGCCAGTTCAGAGTCCAACATTCACAATCTCGCGCGTGTATGATTCGCCTCGCGGTCTGAGTTTGGCACATTACGATTTTTACAGACTAGGAAATGCTGGAATTATGAGCGAGGAAATTCGCGAAGTGGTGGATTCTAATTCGGTGGTTGTAGTTGAATGGGCTGGCGCTGTTGACGATGCATTGCCGAGCGATCGGCTAGTGATAAAAATTACTGCGATTAGCGAAGAGGAGCGACTTGTGGAGTTTCATCCTGGTGGCAGAAAATCTGATGAGCTTTTGAGGAAAATAAAGGAGAATATGGCGTGATAATTTTATTAGATACTTCAACATCAACATGTTTTTTGACAATAGTCAATGGAGAGAATCGTCAGGATTTTGAATGGGAAGCTGGGCGAACGTTGGCACGGAATTTGTTGAAATTTTTGGAAGAAAAGACTGGCGATTTGCATCTGATAAGTGGCATTGGCGTGATGAGGGGGCCGGGAAGCTTTACGGGTCTGAGAATTGGTTTGACAGTTGTGAACACTTTGGCGGATAGCTTGAACATTCCTATTGTTGGTGCGATGGGTGATAATTGGCGCGATTTGGCTCTGGATAAATTGCGTTCTGGCGAGAATGAAAAAATTGTTATGCCAGAGTACGGTGCTGCTGCGAATATTACTGCACCACGAAAATAATTTTTATCGCTCAAACGACCAAAACCGTGTATAATTAAATTACGGCGGTTTGTGATTTTTGATTCGCCGAATTAGATAGTTTGAAGTTGATTGGCTGTTGATATTTTTC
>CAUUDX010000035.1:0-5136 GCA_963544125.1 uncultured Candidatus Saccharibacteria bacterium
CATTAAGTCCGTATGCGCCACGAATTGAGAAGATTAAGATTGATCCAGATAAGATCGGCGTGATCATCGGTAAGGGCGGCGAGACAATCAATAAGATTACTTCGGAAACTGGTGCTGAAATTGACATTAAAGAAGATGGCTTGATTACAATTGCAAGCCCAGACGGCACGTCAATTGAAAAGGCTATGAATTGGATTAAGAGTCTGGTTGAAGAGCCGGAAGTCGGCAAGATTTATGAAGGTAAAGTTGTTGGTATTAAGGATTTTGGTGCGTTTGTGAATATATTGCCGGGAATTGACGGTATGGTTCACATTTCGAAATTGGCGGAGCATCGAGTTGAGAAGGTGACTGATGTTGTGAAAGAAGGGCAAATTGTTCGTGTGAAAATTACAGGAATTGATGAGCGCGGTAAGATTAATTTGACGATGATCGGTTTGTAAATATATAATAGCGAAAGCGTAATTTTAGAAGGGAATTTTATGGATAATAGTAATAACAACAAACCCCAAACACCACCACAGCCACAATTCCAGCAGGCTCCACAACAGCCACCTCAATTTCAACAAGTTCAGCAGCCTCAACCACAACAGCAACCAGCCATGGGAACTCCATACCAAATGCCACCAAAAAAGAAAATGAGCAAAGGTGCCATGTGGGGAATCATCGGCGGAGTAATTGGACTAGTCGTAATTATCGTCGGTGTAGTCCTGGCAGTCTTACTACTGAGTGGTCCAAGCAAGGCAGATTATAAAGACTTGCTCTCGCAGTTTACTGGCTTTGACATAAATAACGCCTTTATTAGTAAAAGTAGTACTGGTACAAAAAACAGGAAAGCTGAAATAGATGAGACTATCGAGAAAATTGACGATCTTAATAAAAAAATGGGTTCGCATAAAGCACTTCGCGATAAGGATGTGAAAGCAGCATATGATAAATATTTGGACAGCTGGAATAATGGTGCAAAAGAATATGTTGAATTTATAGGTGCCTTCGCTGAAAATAATTTCTACGAGAAGTGTAGATTAACTGAGGCGAGTAAACATATTCGAGAGTCTAAGGAAAGCATTGAGAAATATTTTGACTCTAATATGAAAGACTGTATGAATTCTTTGGATAAGATGTCGAAGTCTAATAATAAGTTAGTTTCTAAATATGGTGAGGATCTGAAGAAATATTACGCAGAAATAAGACAATACTACGTAGAACTTTCAGAATATATTAAGAACGCATCATCGGGAGCATCTAGGCCAAAGGTGCCAACATCACCGAAGATAGATATTAAGGCGGATACATTAAATAAATGGAAAGAAGCCAGCGAAAACTTTAAGAAAGTTTTGGAAGAAAAAGCTAATAAATAATCTGTAATCAAAAAATAAAGCACCTCGAGAAATCGGGGTGTTTTTATTTGACTATAATTAAGCTATAGCGATATAATGACAAAAAGTATAAAAGTCAGGAGACTACTATTTATGGATGACAATAACAACAAACCCCAAACACCACCACAGCCACAATTCCAGCAGGCTCCACAACAGCCACCTCAATTTCAACAAGTTCAGCAGCCTCAACCACAACAGCAACCAGCCATGGGAACTCCATACCAAATGCCACCAAAAAAGAAAATGAGCAAAGGTGCCATGTGGGGAATCATCGGCGGAGTAATTGGACTAGTCGTAATTATCGTCGGTGTAGTCCTGGCAGTCTTACTACTGAGTGGTCCAAGCAAGGCAGATTATAAAGCTGCTGGAGAAAAGTTGAATGATGTGATTGAAGTATATAATAAGACTTCTATATCACTTTCATATGTTTCTACTTCAGAAACCAAGTCTTCATTAGAGTCTACTCGCAAGAAACTTGTTTCAACAAAGGAGGAAGTCAATAATAAATTAACTGAGATCGGTAAGATGAAGGCCGTTACTGGCGATAAAGAGGTTCGTGAAAAGTATGATGCTTTGAAAAATAAGCTAGGTAAGTTTAACGATGCTATAGACGCCTTTGATGAAGTTTACGGAAAGATACTTCCAGCAGTAGCTGATTTTTCTGATAGTAGCAACAGCTCTAATATATCTACCTTAGAGAGCGCAGTTAAGAAAGCTCGACAGGATCTTAAGGGCGCAGATATTAAGAATGAGCACAACAAGAAATTCGTCAAGAACTTTACTGCTCAATTGGAAAAACTTGAAGAAATGTTGCCAAAAGTTGCTGAGATGAAATCTGATTACAAAAAATACGATTCTAACTATATCAGTGATTTTTACGATACTCTTACTGCGATACAGAAGACTGCTCGCGAATGGTCTTCGGGACTACAAAAAATAGCAGAAGAAGGTGAAATTAAGAGTGAATTAAACGATCTTGGAATTATATTAGCAGACAAGGTAAATAAATAGTTTTGCTAAAGGTCAGAAGCGCCTCGTTTTTACGGGGCGTTTTTTGGTAGAATAAATATATGGACAAGCAGGCTAAATTGGACGCGTTGGCGGAAGAAATTGTAAAAGAAAAGGTTTGCTCGGATTTGGCGGATCAGGCGACGCAGTTGGTTATGGGCGACGGAAATCCTGATGCTGATGTTGTTTTTATTGGCGAGGCGCCGGGGAAGAATGAAGATTTACAAGGCAAGCCGTTTGTCGGTGCTGCGGGAAAATTCCTTGATGAAATGCTGAAGTCTGCTGGTCTACAACGTTCGGATGTGTATATTACTAACATTGTTAAGTATCGTCCACCGAATAATCGCGACCCATTGCCAGAGGAAAAGCGCCAATTTTGGCCATATTTACTCAGGCAATTAGAAATCATTCAGCCAAAGGCCATCCTGACCTTAGGGCGGCACAGTGGCGGCGCGTTTATTCCAGGGTTACAGATTAGTAAAGAACACGGTCGTCCACGTAAAGTACGTCTGCATGAGCTTGAATTCGTAGTGATTCCGTTATATCATCCAGCGGCTGCGCTTTATAACGGAAGTCTGCGTCAGACGTTAATTGATGATTTTATTCAAGCTGTGGAATTTGTGAAGAAGAATAGCTGCGCTTAATTAAACTACTTCTTGCAAAAGTTTCTTAGACGTAGTATAGTGGATAGTCGATATCTATTATATCTAAGTCGAGAAAGGAAATACATGAGATTATCGGGAGCTGTTGAACAAGCGTGCTGCATTATGGCAATTCTGGCAGATCCGAAAAGGACGACGCCGGTAACTAATGATGCGCTGGCGGAAAAGATGCTAGTTTCGCCGACGTACTTGAAGAAAATCAGCCGGAAGTTAGTAATAGCGAAGTTAATCACTTCAACGCAGGGAACTGGCGGCGGATTTATTTTAGCGAGAAAAATGAACGAAGTCACGCTACATGACGTTGTTCTTGCAATTGAGGGGGAATCGCCATTTTTTCAGCCTCAGGGAATTGTTGAGAGAGTTTTTCATTCGCGTCCTCGTCAGGTGGAAATTGGTATGAATATGATAGAAAAGGTTTTTTCTGAAGCACAGGAAAAGTGGAGTGAATATTTGAAAACTGTGACGCTGGAAGATGTGGCAAAGGAGGTTGCACATGATTAAAAATAAGATGTTACGAGCTGAGTGGAGACATTTGTTTAATAATAAAATATTGCTAATATCCATGGCTGTGATTTCGTTTATCCCGATTTTATATAGTGGATTTTTCTTAGGCTCAATTTGGGACCCGTACGGACAAACAAAAAACTTGCCGGTGGCGTTTGTGAATGAAGATAAGGGTGCTAACTTAAATGGTAAAACACTGAATATTGGCGAATCTGTCGAGAAAAAACTGAAAGATAATCACGATTTGGGCTGGGAGTTTGTCAGCAAGCAGCAAGCAGATGCAGGCGTGAATAGCGGTCATTTTTATGCAGTGGTGACTATTCCGCACGATTTTTCACAGAAAGCGGCATCAATTACCGAACCCAAACCGCAACAGGCCGTTATTAATTTTACGACCACGCCAGCGAAAAACTACATCGGTTCGCTAGTCAGTAATCAAGCAGCCGCAAAGGTTAAATCTTCGGTGTCTGAGCAAATCACTCAGGCGTACGCCAAGGGTATTTTGGAGAATTTGGATAAGCTTGGAATAGGGTTGGAAACGGCAGCTAACGGCGCGTCAACTTTGCGCGACGGATTAGGGCGATTACAATCTGGCACGCAAACATACGTCGGCGGCGTTAAGCAACTAGCAGTAAACCAGCAATCCTTGGCTGGCGGATTAGCGCAACTCAGCGATGGCTCTCGTAAATTGCAGGCGGGATTAGGGCAATTGTCGAACAATTTGCCGACCGAATCTCAATTGTCGCAATTATCTGACGGCATGAAACAATTGCAATCGGGCATAAATCAGTTAAACACCAGCGTGAGTAATCCATCACCAGCGCTCGTGGCTCAGCAAAACAAGGTAGAAACGGAAGCGCAAACTTTGGCGCAAACAATCCGAGCTTCGGAGTCCGACTTGTCGGCGGCGGGCGATACTTTGCGGACTTTGGGTACGCAAGCAGCCGCTTCTGGCAGTAAATCTACGACGATAAGCTTGTCGCAAATTAGCAATATTTATCTAGCATTCACAGAAACTCAGACAATTATTGAGCAGACGACAACACTACTTAAAGATCTTCGAGTGCTAACTCAGCAATTATCGGCGCAACAAACGCAACTTCAGACTGGAGTTTCTGCATTGAATAATGGTGTGAATCAATTGGCGCCAAACGCAATTACCGCATTTAATGGCTATAACAGCGTGCGATTTGCGAACAATCAATTATTGGCGGGCTCGGCAAGCTTAACAAACGGCTTAAACGAAGCAAAATCGGGCAGTCAAAAATTGGCGAATGGCGCGAGTTTGTTAGAAAGTCGCTCGGGCGCGTTAATTGACGGAACTTCACAATTGGCAAGTGGTGCAGATACGCTGGCGAATAAATTGGCAGACGCTTCTAATCGTATAAAAATTCAGCCAACTGGCGCTTCGACTCAGCAGCAAATTGCAAACCCAGTAAAGTCGGAAACGACTGAAAAAGGCAATGTTCCGAACTATGGTTATGCTCTGGCGCCGTATGTTTTGTCGCTAAGTTTGTTTATTGGGGCAATTGTTCTGAATGTTATTTACCCGATTCGCAAAACTTTTTCTGAGCAGGAAAGTG
>CAUUDX010000036.1:0-4776 GCA_963544125.1 uncultured Candidatus Saccharibacteria bacterium
GCGTAAAACGCGAAGACATTCCATTCCTCGCAGAATCTGCTTTCAACGATGCATGTACACCTGGTAATCCACGAGATGTAACCGTTGATGAAATTATTGGTATTTATGAATCTATATTCTAATTAAGTATAATCAATAACAATCTTGTACAGCATCTATATGGTATAGTTGTGCCGATATAGGTGCTGTTCTTTATTTTATGACATTGTTCTATAAGAGGATTCTTGAAAAAGTAGGAAACGGCAAGTATACTAGTTATAAATGTACTGATGTTCGATATATTTCCACGAGGAGAAGAATGCATGAAACTATGGAAAATAAATAAACGCAGCTCTACCTTAGCGGATATGTCTATGAATCGTGTATTATTATCTGAACTAATTGCTAAAGGTGCATTAGTAGGTATTATTGCAGGTTTTTTTGGAGCTGCCTATCGATATTTGATTCTCGAGTCCGAGCATATCCGGTGGCATCTAATGGGCGATATTTCGTTGGTATGGGCCATTGGCTGGCTTATCGCTATGGTCGTATTTGCCTTTATTGTCGATCGGCTTTTAACGTGGGCACCATTATCTGGCGGTTCCGGTATCCCTCAAATTGAGGGGGAAATGCTTGGTATGTTCGACATGAAGCCGTATCGCACGCTTATTTCCAAGATGATTGGCGGTGTACTAACCGGCTTTGCAGGGTTTTCTGTAGGCCGTGAAGGACCGGCCGTGCAAATCGGCGGCTCTGCCGGTAAAATTGTATCGTATTGGATGAATTCAGGTCTACGTGAACAACGTATCCTTACGTCAGCCGGTGCGGGGGCGGGCTTGACGGCTGCCTTTAGCGCGCCGGTGTCGGGGGCCATGTTCGTCTTTGAAGAGGTTCACAAAAGCTTTTATCCGTACCTCGTCATTCCTACTTTTGTGGCTACGCTCATATCGAACTATATTACGGTAACTATTTTTGGCCTCACGCCGGCCCTCGGATTTTCCGTGACGTCAGGGATGCCGCTTGATTACTTTCCCGTTCTGCTCGGTGTAGGCATTTTAATGGGACTCTGCGGCGTCTTGTTTTGTCGCATGATATTCGCCTTTAAGCGTTTCTTTGAGTGGCTTAACTGTTCTCGTTTTCTAAAGCTTGTGCTTACCTTTGTAACCGTTGCTGTTATCGGCTTTGATTCGCAACTCTTGTTGGGCGGTGGCAATGATTTGGTAGGCCAACTGGCCTTTCAGTCTCACGGCGTATTGCTCCTTGGCGGCATAGTGCTCGGAAAAATCTTGCTCACCACGTTTTGCTATGGCAGTGGCGCTCAAGGTGGCATCTTTTTGCCTATGCTCGTCATCGGTGCGTCGGCCGGTGCCTTTTGTGAAAGCTTGCTTTCATCGGTGGGGTTAATATCTCCCGATTTTGTACCGCAATTCGTTATTTGTGCCATGGGCGGTATGCTAGCAGCCGCTATGCGGACCCCGATTTTAGCCATTCTGCTCGTTCTTGAAATGACAAATAGCTTTTCCAATATCTATGCTATCGGTATTGTTACCATCGTGGCCTACTTGGTGGCAGAACTCTTAAAAGAACCACCTATTTACGATTCATTATTACAAGCCATGACAGGTCAAAGCAACCTAGAAAATGTACAAACCTTCTTCCAAACCAAGGTGCCTGTAGTGGCATCCTATGTTAATACACAATTGCAAGACCTCAACTTGCCAGATGGGACTTTAATCGTTAGCATTCGCCGGAATGGAACATACATCGTGCCTCTAAATGATGTAAAACTACAACCGGGCGATGAACTACAAGTATCGTGCGAACGAGGGCGGTTAAAAGCAGCTAAATCGTATTTCCAATCTAATTAGCTTTAAATACTTTTGGGACTGAGGTCCTACTAAAATAGCCTCCACCGGCCGGGTCTGACTTCGGCCTGCGGCCTTCGCAGGGCCAAAGTCGGCTTTTTAGTAGGACCTCAGTCCTTTCTCATTTAGAGCCACATAGATTGGAAATACGATTATATCTGCATTACCACGGGTTGTAATGGGAAAGGGACCCGAAGTCGTTTTTTTTGAGGCGGCTCACCTTTTTTATATCTACAATTGTAGATTGGAAATAAGATTTAGCTACATTGCCATAGGCTATATGAAAAAGGGCCAAAGTCGATTTCTTTAGAGGGTTCTCGCATTCTTAAGTATTTAAGTTTTATTGGATTGAGAAGAAGATTTCGTTGCGCCTGAGTATTTCTGTTATAATTAAAATATATGATACAGGAGGTATTGTTATGAAAAGGTATTCTTTCCCTTATGATTATAAAAGTGTAGATGTGTCTATTGATGAGCGATTTGTGCAAGGGGTTCTTATGTCTAATGCGGCGGCGTATAAGGCAGAGAAGAGTCCGGCTGAGCTTGTTGAGGATGCCCTTGATCATCCTATTAATAGCCTTCCTTTAGAGAAGTTGGTGGAAGGAAAACGCAATATGGTTATCATTACGAGTGACCATACGCGTCCTATGCCAAGTAAGGTGACATTGCCTATTTTACTCCGTCGTATTCGCGCGGTGAATCCGACGATTGATATTACGATTTTGATTGCTACTGGCTTTCACCGGGCCATGACGCACGACGAGATGGTACATCGGTTCGGCGAGGATATCGTGAATAACGAAAAACTGATTAATCATGACTCTGAGGATGCTGCGAATATGGTGGAAATCGGCGTGTTGCCATCTGGCGGCAAGTGTGTCATCAATCGTTTGGCGGTAGAAACGGAATTGCTCATTTCCGAAGGGCTAATTAATCCTCATTTCTTTGCGGGCTTCTCAGGTGGTCGCAAATCCGTGTTGCCTGGCGTTGCCTCCAAGGTGACGGTGTTGGCTAATCATTGTGCTGAATTTATTGAAAGCGAGCATTCCCGTACCGGTAAAATCGATGAAAATCCAATTCATAAGGATATGTTGTACGCTGCGCGAAAAGCGAATTTACAGTTCATCCTAAATGTTATTATCGATAGCAAAAAGGAAATCATCAAGGCTGTAGCAGGTGATTGTGTAGATGCACATAAGGAAGGATATGAGTTTATTCGCTCCTTGTCTTCTGTGAAAGCTATTCCTGCAGATATCGTTATCACAAGTAATGGTGGCTATCCATCTGACCAAAATCTATATCAATCTGTAAAGGGCATGACTGCTGGCGAAGCCTCTTGTAAGGATGGCGGTGTTATCATCATTGCTGCTTCCTGTAAAGAAGGACATGGGGGACAAGCATTATATGAGGCTTTCAAAAATATGGAAAGTCCTCAAAAAATTCTAGATGATATCCACGGCGTACCTCGTAATGAGACCAAGCCATATCAATGGAAAATTCAAATCTTAGCGCGTATTTTGAATCACTATAAGGTTATCGTTGTGACTCAAGATTGCGACCATCAAGTCATTCGCGATATGCACATGACGCCTGCGTCCACATTAGATGAAGCATTGCGCATCGCCCGTGGTATTATGGGTGAGGAGGCATCGATTACAATCATTCCTAATGGCTCTACTGTGATTGTAGAATAAATCTGTCGTGTTTGAATAACTAGGTGTTGTTTGCATAGTACCATAGGAGTGTCAGTATGGTTGATAATATAGTTTTATTCTATCTGTTTTTTATCGTAGTTGGATTCTTTACCGCTATGTTAGGTACTATTATTGGCGCCGGTGGGGGCCTCATATTTGTACCACTATTTATGTATTGGTTCCCAGAGTGGTCACCATCCATGATCGTTGGCACATCGCTGTTTTCTGTTATGTGTAATGCTATTTCAGGATCACTGGCATATCTTAAACAGAAAAAGGTATATATTAGCGCTGCTCTAATCTTTAGTGTAGCAACATTTCCAGGGGCTATTATAGGGGCTCAAATGTCTGATGAATTTTCTGGGCCGGGATTTAAATTTGCTTTCGGTTGCTTTATGTTATGTGCGTCATTTCTGATTGGTTTTAAGAACTTTGGTAAAAAAGGAGAACGGAAGGAAGAATCTCTAACAAAGGATCAGGTGACGTACAATAAACCAGTCGGCATTGGCATCAGCATTATTGTTGGCTTTATCTCTAGTATTTTCGGTATTGGCGGTGGGCTAGTACACGTGCCAGCTCTGATTTACATCATGGGTTTTCCCACACATTTAGCAACGGCTACTAGTCATGCTATTTTGGCGGTGTCTACTGCGGTTGGTGTTATTACCCATCTTGTAGAAAACCATATCGTATTTAACATTGCCATTCCTGCCAGTATCGGTGCCATATTCGGGGCCCAAGTAGGCGCTCAAATAGCAAAACGCCTCAGGGCTAAGGCTATCTTGGCACTTATGAGTATCGGCGTATTTGCATTGGCTGTTAAATTGATTATTGGATCTGGGATAGTGTTTTAAAATCTATTCCTAAAATGCATAACTAATTTATATTGATAATTCCTAATGTATAATATACAGGATACTAGGAAAATTTACATAAATATTCATATATTGGTGTAGTTCTGTATTCATTCTATAAACCTCTTAATCCCCATGAATACGCATATTGGTAAGGGATACCCATATGGGCTTTCATAAGTGGTTATTATATATTTTTATTGATGTATGTTCCTCGGGAATCCACGTACTTTCTTGGTAAATGAAATCAACTTTCAACTAAGGCGTGTTTTATATTGTGCATCTATAGAATTTATATTTCATATACAATTTATGCATAATGGTAGCGGCCGAAATGAGAACGGCGTATACTAGTTATAAAAGAAATTTTCCTAAGGATAGGAT
>CAUUDX010000037.1:0-4667 GCA_963544125.1 uncultured Candidatus Saccharibacteria bacterium
AACTAACTTGATAATCAGTACTCGGATTTGTAACGATGAGATCCAAATTATACTCACGCTCCAATCGCTCACGAATAATATCCATATGAAGCAGACCCAAAAATCCAATTCGCACACCGTAGCCCAGAACCGGCGAATTCTCTGGCTCGAATTGCAGCGCCGAATCGCTCAGGCTCAACTTTTCAATTGCCTCTTTCAGATCATTATAGTCTTCATTGGACACCGGGAAAAACCCCGCATAGACGAAGGGCTTGACTTCTTTGTAGCCGGGTAGGGGCTGAACCGTAATTTCTTTGATCATATCCTCGATAGATATTATACCATTTTTATTATAGAGAAAGATCGTCTTCCGGTATACGGTTTCGCCTTTTGCTAATTGTAGGATATGCTTTTTTGCTAACGTCTAGTTCTATTTTTTCGCGAAAACAACTGGCGATCCACTATTGCCCACGCCGCCAGCATAGCATAATTAGTAATCTTGCCTGCGTCAATCATACTCTGCACGTCAGTAATCGGCAACCATTGCGAGATAATTTGCTCAGTATCGTCCGGTTGATGCTGACAATCTACTCCAGCATATTCCCCGTAGACCACGTGGAGTTTGGCGTCAGTACGACGGTTATCAGGATAGAACCATCCACATTCTCGCAGATTATTCATAGCAATGCCAGACTCTTCAGCCAGCTCTCGCTGCGCTGCTGTCTGAGCGTCCTCGCCCGCCTCAATTTTACCACCTGGTAGCTGATATAATACCTCATCCACAGGATAAGAATATTCTTGCTGTACAAGGATGGTATCACCGCGGCGACATACTACAATCACACCGCCACGCCCAAGATAAGGGTAATAGATGTAGCGGATTAATTTACCATTTGGCAACTTTACCGTGTCCTCTACCACAGTGAGTCTCGGGTGTTCAAGCAATGTACGCGACGATAGTGTGTGCCATTTTTTGAAATTACTCATAATTGCCAACAACAGATATATCAATACCTATTTCGTGCATTTTATTACATCTGCACCTTTCAGTAATAGTATATATTATTTCCACTGCCGCGTCTGGTTGATCTTGTGCTTCTCAAAATACACTTCCGCCAAATTGACGTCAAACCGATTTGCCAATTCCATCAAATAATTCAGCACGTCCGCAAACTCCTCGCGCAGATTGTCGTGATTGTCAGGCTTTTTCTCGCCCTTAAATCCCGTCTCTTTGCGAATCGCTTTCGCCAGCTCGCCAACTTCCTCGGTAAACAATAAGAATACTTCAGTGACAGAATTTTTATCCCACCCCTTTTCTTTACATGTTTGATCGAGGTGTTTTTGTAATTCAGTTAAGATGATTGTTTGTGGATTCATGATTTCTCCTTCTTTAATCTTAATTAACTTACACTTGATGAAATATAAACATAGCAAGTCGCTAAACTAGACGATCCTCGTGAAACATCCAGGGTTAACTATTCAACTTCTGTACTCGCAACCAGGCAATTCTGCTGACACCAGGAAAATCTCCTTTGACTCTTTCATATTGAGTATACTAACATGTTTTATCTTTACGACCAAACGCTAGTTATTTATCTATTTAGTAAATTTTATTGACGGAAATTTATTTATAGTCAATTACAATATTTGCTTAATGTCACCGTACCGCCCGTCTCCTTGAAAACAGCTATCGGCTTTGTGAAACGATTCTACTAATTAGTATACCGCTCAATACGCTTAGCCCGCAGTGTTAGCGTATCAGTCAAGTCCCGCAGATATGCTGTGTACTGCTCAACGGTCTGGGGCAACGGTGACGATTGGAAATTATCAAAATTTGTTAGTATGTTAACTTGATATTCATCATCAACAAAATCTTGCAACAAGAAAAAATCGACATAGCCCCGAAAATCACCAAACCACTCGAAAAAGTCACGATAACGATCAAAGACATCAACCAGCGGACTATCTTCACCCCGATACCAGCGGGCAATACATTCTAACGTTAGGTCAAATCGATCACCAATTTTGCGGTGCCAACCTCTCGCACGATTGATGGTTTGCGTACCGCCGCGTAGCTCGCTGGGGAAAATAATTTCTGAACCGATACGCCAATCAATATTATCTATTGCCACCAGAACATCTCGTGGAGTCTGTTCAACAATCAACTTATTACGCTTCCAAGCTTCAAAGGTGGCTACTATATTATCACTTGAAACAGGAATCTGACACTGACCATCACTGGCTATCAAGTACGCTCCCTGATCCAACATGGTCAGTTGACGACCATCAGGCAGTAGTTTAGTCCACAACTCAGCGTGATAGCGCTTTAACGTCAGGCTGTGCTGATCTGGATCTTTACCATTAGCGTCTTGACGACAATCAAACCAAACATCAATCATCGCTAGCCTACATATTTCTTCAACGTTACAGTATCACCGACTCGCGCATCGCGTGTCGTCTTCAGGTTTGTCACGATATAGCCAATTTCGCCAGTTTCAAGCGAAGGGTCGGGTTGCATGGCTGGGTTAAGATGGCCAACTTCCAACGCCAAGCCATTCGCGCCAGTTGCCATCATGTAGATAGATTCGCCTTTTTTAATTCGCCCATCAACCACCCTGACGTACAAAATCACGCCACGATAATCATCATAATAGCTATCAAAAATCAACGCCCGAGTCGGATCATCAACCTCGCCAGTTGGCGCAGGGATTTTATCGACAACCGCATCCAAAACCTTATCTACGTTTTGACCAGTTTTAGCAGAAATATGAATAATCTCGCTCTCGTCGCAACCCAACAAATTAATAACTTGTCTGGATACGCGCGGTATATCAGCAGCCGGAAGATCAACCTTATTCAAGACCGGAATAATTGTCAAATCCTGCTCCATCGCCAAGTAAACGTTCGACAATGTTTGCGCCTGAATTCCCTGACTGGCATCAACCACTAATATCGCGCCCTCACAAGCCTGCAAACTGCGCGAAACTTCATAGCTAAAATCGACATGCCCCGGAGTGTCAATCAAATTCAGATCGATATTTTTATACCGCATTCGTACCGGCGCCAACTTAATAGTAATGCCTTTTTCCCGCTCCAAATCCATCGAGTCCAGCAACTGCGACTTCATCTCGCGCTTTTCTACCGTCCCAGTCATCTCCATCATTCGATCAGCCAGCGTAGACTTGCCGTGATCAATATGAGCAATAATACAAAAATTCCGAATATTTTCCATTAGCCCTTAAACTCCAATCGCCCAAATAACACTTTTTTCAATCGTGCAAGAATCGGGTCAATTTCTGGCAATTTTAGCCACTTCGAAGCCATGGCATATGCCCCAAAACTAACCATTGAAATGATAACAAATTTCGGAAAAGCGCTAAAGAAGCTGTCGTCATGATAACGAAATGGCAAAACCAACACACCAATATAACAAACTACACCCGTAATAATTCCAGCGAGTATCATCTTAAAAATCGCCCGCACAAACGCCATGTCGAATAGTTTTGGCATTTGACGATTCATAACCGCCAAAAGCACAACCACCTCCAAAACCGCCACTGTCGATTGAGCCCAAGCCAATCCATACGCGCCCATTTTCAAGACCATTGATAGAACAATTGCTAAAATAATATTCAAAGTAATCGAGAAAATTGAAATATACAATGGAGTTTTTGTATCTTGGCGGGCGTAAAATGCTCGCGCGGCCATGTGGTAAATAGTTCGGAATAAAATTGCCACAACCAAACAACCCAGAATTCCCGCGATCAGTTGATTGCCACCATTGCGAATAAAATGCACGACGTATCCCCTGGTAAAGAAAATCACCACCGACACTGGAAGCGCCATCCAAAAAATAATTCTCAGCAGGGAACGCAGGTCTTTTTGAAATAAATCATCCCGACCCTCGCCCAAATGCTCAGTTAATTGTGGAAAGGCGGCGTTAGAAATTGCCACACCAATAAGGTTAATCGGCATCATATGAAGAGTTAAAGCCTGTTGATATGCCCTAACCGTACCGTCAGCCAAACGCGAGGCTAAATTGACCTCAACCAAACTAACTACATAATCCATTCCTTGATCAACTGAACGCGCTGGCAGCAAAGATAGGACTTTTCTAAAACCCTTATTTCGCCAATAAATCTTGAAATTGTAATCAAACCCAAGTCCAGCCAAGCCAACCGCACTGACGATCAATTGCAGGAACGAACCCAAAACCACACCCAATGCCACGCCCATAATGCCGCCATCAAAAATCTGCCAGCCGAATAAATTGACGCCGCCAGTAAACCACACTGTACCAATAATAATACCGACGTTATACAGCATTGGCGCCAGCGCACAGAACATAAATCGCCCGACCGCTTGCTGAATACTAGCAATCACCGCCGCAACCGCAAAAATAAATGGATTAACCGCAATTACCTGCATCATACTAACCGCCAAAGCATGGCCAGACTCACTAAGACCAGGCGCAATTAAATACTTCATCAACGGATCGGCAAAAACGATGATAAGCACTGACGCTGCCATTGTTATTAGCGCCATAAAATTGATCATGCTAGAGCTAATTTGCCAAGCCGACTGCTTATTACCCTTGACCCAACGCTCATTAAATACTGGAATAAACGTTACACTAAGCGCACCAGAAACCAGCACTGCAAACATAAAATCTGGCACCATGAAAGCTG
>CAUUDX010000038.1:0-4584 GCA_963544125.1 uncultured Candidatus Saccharibacteria bacterium
AAGAAATTTATCAATCACTAATGGCTATCGCGCCGAAAGTGGACAAATGGGCGCCATTCAAGGCTTCTGAATGGGTACTTTTGGACGTTGATGGGCAAGTGATTTCGTTTAATCCAATTGACATTATAAATAACTATCACTGCCAGTTACCTCTGGGAAAGCAACAAACAACGTATGGTAAGCGAGGTCTGGGATTCGAGATTACACGCCGATATAAAAACCATCCGCGCACGTACAATCCAGCCGTAGAGCGAGTGGTCTGCCAGGGTGGGATTTGTTGGATTGAGCCGAAAACTAAGAAATAATTATCGGTCGCAACAAGTTCGCTGATTTTTAATTAAATTAACTATCTCTGGAATATTTTCGGTGATTGTGTAAATTTTCTCATCGCCGTCAGATATTAGCTTATTTGGAAGCATATTTTCGCGAACAAAATCATCCCATTTGCCCCAGAATTTTTTATCAAACAGAACAATTGGCACTGGCGTCATTTTCTTAGTTTGCGTCAATGTGATAATCTCACAAATTTCATCCATTGTACCGAATCCGCCAGGGAAACAAACGTACGCGTCAGCCAGAAGTGTCATAACGATTTTTCGTGGCGCAAAGTGAGTGAATGCGAACGAATCTGTCGTGTAGTTGTTTAAGGATTGCTCATGTGGCAAGCGAATATTAAATCCGACTGATTTTCCGCCAGCTTCCATAGCACCGCGGTTTGCCGCTTCCATAATTCCGCCACCACCGCCGGTGATGATTGTGTAATCTTCTTTAGCTAATTGAAACGCTAAATCTTTGGCTTTTTGATAGTATTCGTTATCTTCAGTTATCCTGGCTGATCCAAAAAAGGTCACGGTTTTATGATATTTTTGGAGAATTTCATAGCCGGCATGAATTTCGTCATCGACTTTTCCTAATCTGAACATCGCAGCCTGAAGTTGCAATTCGCGCGGAATACAAACATTTTTCGGTGTCATCATTATCCTTTTTATTTTATGATTTTAACTTTATTACTATATCATAAAATGCCTATGGTTACAATACGTTGACGGCAAATAATCCATCATATACAATCAAAGCATAATCTAAACGGAGGTTTTTATGGAAAATAAATCAACGGCCAATAAATGGCTGATCGCGGCGGTGATTATTATGGGTATAGTTATTGTTGCTATGGCTACTTGGATAATTGCCGGCGCCGTGTATAAAGATAAGGATTCTAGCGCTTCGGTAAAAACTAGCCAGACAAAGAAGGATTCGTCTGATTCACTGGAAAAAGCTCGCGGTGAAGGTGAAGAACCATCAGATACGGCAAAGAAAGAGTATAAAGATTTCCGAACTAAAGGTGATGGAACTGGTGTTCGTTTAACCTCTGCAAGTGATGTTGATAAATTAGATATTGATAACTCTTTGAAGAAGTTCTTGAAGTCTAAAGTCGGTCAGCCAATTCCAGAGCGTGAAAGTTCTGTGTATGAGCCGATTATTGACCGGGCGTACGGAAAATACGCAGCGGTTTACGGTTTAACAAACGCTTATACTATTATCGGACCAAAGGGCGGCACTGGTGAAATTGCAATTGTTGCAGGTACGCAACAGGGCGGAATGCCGTGCTCGGATTTAAAGAAAGCGTCTGTGCCGAGTCGTCTAGTTGACGGCAAATGTGAAGTTTCTGGCTCATCTCAAACTTATAGCCAAGACTAGTTTTCACAAATATAGTAAAATAGAGAGGTGAACGAATTTCGCCTCTCTTCTTCATATCAGCCCACGGGCGATCAGCCGCGAGCAATTGCTCAATTAGTTGATGGTTTGGAAAAAGGTCAGCGCGAGCAAACTTTGTTGGGAGTGACTGGTTCTGGTAAGACTTTTACTATGGCGAATATCATTGCCAAGCGTAATGTTCCGACGTTAGTTTTGGCGCACAATAAGACTCTGGCGGCTCAGCTTTTTTCTGAGTTCAAGGAATTTTTTCCGGATAATGAAGTCCATTATTTTGTTAGCTATTTTGACTACTATCAGCCAGAAGCGTACATTGCCTCAAGTGATACTTATATTGAAAAAGACTCGAAGATCAATGACGAAATTGATCGACTTAGACACGCGGCAACTTCTGCATTATTGACGCGCCGCGACGTAATTATCGTGGCGAGTGTGAGCTGTATTTATGGAATTGGTTCGCCAGAAACTTACGCTGACATGGCCATTAAATTGACCGTTGGCGAACGTCGAGTCCAGGACAAATTTATCCGCTTATTGACCGACATTCAGTATAAGCGCAACGACATTGATTTTGCACGTGGAGCTTTTCGGGTGCGCGGCGATGTCGTGGATATTTTTCCGGCGGGTCAAGACACTGCGGTTCGCGTGGAATTCTTTGGCGATGAAATTGAGCGGCTGACGAAGATCGACCCTTTGACTGGCGAGATTTTGGATCGTCCAGATCAATTGACAATTTTCCCATCCAGCCACTATTCAACACCACGCGAGCGAATTGAAAAAGCGATTGTTGGAATTGAGAATGAGTTTAATCAGCGGCTGAAGTGGTTTGAGGACAATGGCAAATTTTTAGAGGCGCAAAGGTTAAGTCAGCGCACCAAATATGATTTGGAGATGTTGAAGGAAACTGGTTTTGTGAAGGGGATTGAGAATTATTCGCGCTATTTGACCGACCGAGAACCTGGCGAGCAGCCTGCGACTTTGATTGATTATTTTCCGGATGATTGGTTGCTTTTGGTTGATGAATCTCACATGACATTGCCGCAGGTTCGGGGAATGTATAATGGAGATCGCGCCCGTAAGGAAGTTTTGGTTGAGCATGGTTTTCGTCTTCTGAGTGCGCTGGATAATCGCCCGCTTAGATTTGACGAGTTCAATCAGCATATTCATCAAGCAATTTATGTTTCCGCTACTCCGGGAGATTATGAACTTTCTCATTCGCCAAAGCCGGCCGAGCAGCTTATTAGGCCGACTGGGCTGCTTGATCCGCCGATTGAAGTTCGACCAACTGATGGGCAAGTCGATGATTTGATGGAGGAAATCCGCCAGACAATCTCAAAAGGCCACCGTGTGTTAGTGACGACGCTGACTAAGCGCATGGCGGAGGACTTGAGCGCTTATTTGACGGAGAATGGCGTGAAGACGGCGTATTTGCATAGCGAAATTGATACGCTGGAGCGTGGCGATATTCTGAAAGATTTGCGCCTTGGTGCGTATGATGTGCTGGTTGGAATTAATTTATTGCGCGAAGGCCTGGATCTTCCAGAGGTCAGTTTGGTGGCAATTATGGACGCCGATAAAGAAGGTTTCTTGCGTAGTGAGCAGGCATTAATTCAGACGATTGGACGGGCGGCGCGGCACGTTGATGGGCGAGTTATTATGTACGGCGACAATGTTACGGATAGTATGCGTCGAGCAATTGACGAAACAAATCGACGTCGTGAGATCCAGCAGAAATATAATGAAGAACATAATATTACGCCACAAACTATCCAGAAGAAAATTGACGACGGTTTGCGCTCGATTATTCCACAAAAAGAATCTAATAAAAAGCCAAAGCTAAACTTGAAGAAGATTCCAAAAGACGAATATCCGGCTTTGATTAAAGATCTGACAGCGCAAATGGAGTTGCATAGCGCTAATTTGGAATTTGAAAAAGCAGCGGAACTGCGTGATTTAATTGCAGAAATTCGCCATACGATGTAGAATAAAAATATTATTAGATTAGGAGGGATTATGGCAACAAAAGAACAACCACAGCCAACAAACGTCGCGCAACCAGAAATGCCGATGCAACCAAACGCTTACCAAGCATATCCACAATATGCATACGAAGACCCAAATAAGGGTAAGGCAAAGATGCTAACTTTGGAATACGCTTTAGCAATGGGCTCAGCGATTATTTCAATCATGTTGCTGATTGACATCATAACTAAGGTGTTTGGTCTGTGGACAAATTCAACATCAATGTTATTAAGAAGTGTTGGCGGATTTTTCGCCCCATCAATGGTAACTCAGGGAACAGGAATTGTTGCAGCGTCAGTGTTTGCTGTGCTTTTGGCTGTATTGTCGCTAGTTCTATTCTCTCGCGTATCAAAAGCCGTTCCAGAGCGTGAAGGCTACACAAAGCGAACAGCTTACAAATTGGTAACTTACGGCGGTTTGGCTGTTTTGATTATTCCAGCTGTCGATTTGGTTGCTCGATTGGTAAGTATTTTGATCAACTCATTGCTGTTTATCGGCGTTGGTGACGGCGGCGAATTTTATAAGAGTTTGTACTTGGGCGAATTCTTGCCATACGCGTTGGCGCTTGCAATTGTTACTACTGGTGCTTACTTCATTTGCCAAATTGTCAAAGGGCGCAATATGTCAAAAGCTTTGTCTTTGATGTTGATTGTGGCTTCTTCTGTCGTATTATTGACTGGCGCCATTACAATTGCCGTTAAAGCACACGACACGGGTAGCTCAGTAAAGACTGTTCCATCAGACTATAGTCGCTACAAGAACTACCAAGATTACTCAATGTAATAAAACTTGGGAAAATAAAGTCGCTCACTTTGATGGGCGGCTTTTTTTAGTGGTATAATATTGATA
>CAUUDX010000039.1:0-4546 GCA_963544125.1 uncultured Candidatus Saccharibacteria bacterium
AAGCCTGACCGCCGCCGTAAATTTGGCCAAAACCAAATGTAAATAAAACAGCGGATAGGGTGCTTAACCTACGCTGATACCGAGGCCGTCTGAAACCCAACCGTTCAGACGGCCTTTATTACTACCTAGCCAAAGCTCGTTGCAAACTCTGCGTCCAAGCGGTTCTAAATGCGGCATCTTTTGCAAAAAGTTTGTATAGCTCTAGTTCATCCCGATGGCGTTCGCTCATCACATCGCGCAAAATGGCTTGGAAAGCCAATTCACGGGTATGAATATCCGGGTTATTTTGGTATTTCTGCTCAAAGTCTTTATGGCTACGAATGCGCTCAGTAATATTGATAAATTTTACCCGTTGCTCATCCGGTGTTGCGCTCCAATCTTGAAACCATCTTTCGTTAAATACACGAATAATTTCATCAATCGGATCTTTTTCTTTATCTTCACCATGCGTACCGCGTGGATTTGGATTTTGTGGGTCAAGCTCAGTTTCTTCATCATCTAATTTAATGCTGTAATTCAGTTTAGTACGCGCCAAGCCGTAAGAGCTTAAATCCACTGCATCTAAAATTTCATCAAATTCATCCATTGGATCTTGTACTTTTAATTTTGGTACTAAGAATTTGAGGAACCAATAGAGCTTCTCCCAAGCGATATTTTCAAAATTGATGATGGAGGCCATTTGCCCGTAAATTTTTAAAAACTGTTTTGCCTTGATTTTAAAATCGACTTTTTGGGTTGGCTCAAGCGCCAACTCATGGTCGAAACGTTGGACAGCCACATCAATCATACTGCTTAATTGTTGTGCGTCTTTATTGGCAAAATAGCCTTCAGTAAAATCGTTGACCTCCGCTTGTTCATACACGCCGGTTTCATCCAACTGATCTTTCAAATCATGCAAGACATTGACATCGGTTGCTTGCGACAACGACGTAGAAGTATAAAACGGCTCAAATGCTTGCTGAATATCTTCAACGCTGTTAAAAAAGTCTAACACAAACAAATCTTCCGTGCGTTTACCCAACTTATTCGCACTGCGATTTAAACGAGATAAAGCTTGCACACAAAGTACGCCGGAGAGTTTCTTATCCACATACATCGCACACAATTTCGGCTGGTCAAAACCGGTCAGATATTTATTGGCCACCACCAGCAAACGATATTCATCTTGATCGAAATACTCTTTGGTATCGCTTTCTGCAAAGCCGTTCATTTCCGCTTCGGTGTATTCAACGCCATCAACCACTTTACTGCCTGAAAACGCAATGGCGATTTTAAACGGATTGCCTCGCTCAGCCAGCAAGCGTTTTAACGCCTGAAAATAGCGGATGGCGGTTTCAATATTTTGCGTTACCACCATTCCCTTGGCTTTGCCTTTGAGTTTTTTACGGTTAAAGATTTGCTGGATAAAATGATCCAGCATGATTTCCGCCTTGGTATCAATCGTTTGTTGCGAACGCTCCACATAAGCTTTCAGACGGCTTTGTGCCTTTTTACTGTCAAACTCCGGATTATCTTCAATCGATTTAGTGATCTCATAAAAACTTTTATAAGTGGTGTAATTGGCGATCACATCCAAAATAAAGCCTTCTTCAATCGCCTGTTTCATGGAATAAAGGTGGAACGGCTTAAATTTACCATCCGCCTGTTTCTCGCCGAATTTTTCCAAAGTGCTGTTTTTCGGTGTGGCGGTGAAAGCAAAATACGACGCATTGCCGCGCATTTTGCGGGATTGCATGGCTTGTAAAATCAAATCTTGCACATCTTCGGCATCCAGGTCTTCCGTTTTGCCGATGGTTCGGTTCATATTGTCGTGTGCCGAACCGGATTGTGAGCTGTGCGCCTCATCAATAATCACCGCAAATTGTTTATCACCCAAATCAGCAATGCCATCCACAATAAACGGGAATTTTTGAATCGTGGTAATAATGATTTTTTTGCCCTGCTCAAGCGATTGGCGCAATTCTGCTGAACTCAACGCCGGTGCAACAATGTTTTTAACTTCCGAAAAATCTTTGATATTGTCGCGCAGCTGTTTATCCAGCAAACGACGGTCGGTAACGACAATCACCGAATCAAAAATCGGGCGGTCTGCCTCTCTACCGTTTGCCGCCTTTTCATTGCGCGGATAAGCCTCAATCAACTGATACGCCAACCAAGTAATGGAATTAGATTTGCCCGAGCCGGCCGAGTGTTGAATCAAATAGCGTTTGCCCACGCCTTGTTCACTGACATCCGCAATCAAACGGCGCACCACCTCTAATTGATGATAGCGGGGGAAAAAGAGCGAGCGTTTCTCCAACGGATCTTTGGTTGAACCGTCCAAGCGCATGAAATGTTGAATAATGTTGGCAAGGCTGGTTTTGCCGAACACCTCTTGCCACAAATACGCCGTGCGGTGTCCGTTGGGATTGGGCGGATTGCCCTTGCCGCAGTTGTTGCCCAAGTTAAACGGCAGGAAAAACGTAGCAGGCCCCGCCAGCTTGGTTGTCATATAAGCTTCTTCCGTATCTAAGGCAAAATGCGCCAAACAACGCCCGAAATGAAACAGCGTTTGGCTTAAATCACGGTTGCGATATTGTTTTTGCGCATCAATGGCCGTCTGACCCGTCCAATGGTTTTTCAGCTCGAGGGTAATGATTGGCAAGCCATTGACAAACAGCACCATATCCACCGTTTCATTGCTTGAGGCAGAATAAGGCACTTGGCGCATACAGCTAAACAGATTCTGTTCAAAACGCTGCTTGACCTTTTCGCCGCTGCTGGCAAGCGGAACGGGGTAGAGCAAATCAAAATGGGCGCTATCAATATCCAAGCCTTTTTTCAGCAAATGTAGTACGCCGTTTTTCTTTATTTGGCGGTCTAACCGCTCTAGAATTTTACGTTGCCAGTCGTTTGGGTTGAGCTGTTGAAAACGGGCAAGTTCTGCCTCTTGGCTGGTTTGCAGGAATTGCCAAAACAGACGTGTGTCGATGGCAAACTGCGCATCAAAATTCTGTGAAAATGCCAGTTTAAAACCATGATGGCGCGGCAGGTATTCCGCCTTCGGCTCGCCCAGCTTGTTTTCCATATTTTCACGCCAAGTGCCGGTTAAGGCTTTTTCAATGGCAATTTCTAAATCTTTTTCCTTAGTTCCTGAAACCATTTTTCACCCTTTTGTGAATTTTTTAAAATTTATTTATTACGCCCAAGTTGTCGCGCCAATATTCAAAATCCATCGGATTTTTTGACCGCACTTTTCACACCGATACCTGCACCTTGCCGGTTACCGCATCGTTAATCAACACGCTTTTATATTCTTTCAGCTTTTCAATATGGGCTGTTTTTAATGCGATTGCTTGGTCAATTTTAGTGGTTTGTTGTTCGAGATAATCGGCAATTTCTTGTTGCTCTTGAAATGGAGGAAGAACAATTTTTTGATTCCGATATTTATCCATTGCTAAGCTAGGGATAGCACCAGGATTAGTAAATAAATCAAAATCTAAAGCACAATGTAAGTAATACCCAAATAAAACATCTGCTTTTTTTATCTCAATTCCTAAACAATTATTATCAATAATAGAGTCTATTAATAAAATTTTCCTGTGATTTTTTCTTAATGCCTCACCAATTTTAGCGGTAACAATGCTATTTTTAGGAACAATATTCCATTTTTTCTGTTTTATTACTTTATTTGTTACTGAATTATTCCACTTGAAAATATATTTATCCTGATTCTCTGAAAAATCACTTACTTTTAAAAAAGGAATATTTCCATTATTACCTTGTAGGTCAATGGGAAAACCATTTCCTGAATGTTCTTTAACTACTCTTTTCATCGAAACTACTTCCCAATGCTCCGGCACTTGCCCTATCCATTCCACGTCGGAATCTTTTAAAGGCACATCAGGGTTTAAGCCACGGGTTACCGCATTTTGAATCAGAATCTGCTTGTGCTCTTTCAACAGGGCAATCTGTTTTTCCGCCAAATCCACCGCCTGATCGATTTTGGCGGTTTTATCGTCTAGGAATTGCGCGATTTTTTGTTGTTCATCATTAGATGGAATAATAAATGGGATTGATTTCATTCTACTTTTTGATAAATCCCATTGTCCAATCCTAACGCCATCAGAAGCACTACCAAAAAAGGAAATATAAATCTTACTGCGAATTGCCCAGTGAAAAAATTGAGGATTGATCGATTTAATAAAATCAAATATGTAATAAGCAGGACTCACTATACCTGTAAAATTCGATACTCCATATGATCCTTGCCAAGCTTTCATTTTATTCATTCCAAATTGACCTTTTTTCAATATTTTATAATTGCTTAAGTCATCTGGGATAAAGTTATGATTACTATCTTGGTCTTCTGTATCTCGTTCAATAACACCTAATTCCCGTGTAATAGATAGTAAAGGTAAATCAGGTCGATTTTTTTCTGATACTGATAAAAGTATCTTTCCTAATGAGCTTATTTCCCAATGGCTCGGCACTTCTCCCAGCCATTCCACACCCGAATCTTTGTAACTCTCGTATCGTCTCATTTGCAAAAAATCCTTAAAATCTG
>CAUUDX010000040.1:0-4536 GCA_963544125.1 uncultured Candidatus Saccharibacteria bacterium
TAGAAAAGGTTAATAAAGAAATTGCCAAGATGAAAAAAGATGGTCGCTATGAAAAGCTAATCCGCAAATATTTTGGCGAGGAGGCTAAATCGTGAATTTTTGGGAAGTGATTTTTGGCGGCGGTCGATGGCTATTTTTATGGCATGGATTAGAGGTAACGCTGGTTTTGACCGTGTTGTCGCTGATTTTAGGATCGGCAATTGGTGTGCTTGTCGCCCTAATGCGCACGTCGAATTTACGACCATTTGGCAGGATGAGAACGAGCAGGCTCGCGAATTTTAATCCACTGGCTAGCTTGGGAAAAATTTACGTTGATATTATTCGTGGTACGCCGTTATTGGTGCAGCTACTAATCATGTATTACGTCGTTTTTGGCTCATACCAATTTATGCCAAAGATTTTTGTGGCGGCGGTAGCGTTTGGCATAAACAGTGGTGCGTATATCGCCGAGATTATTCGCGGCGGAATTGAGAGTATTGATAAGGGACAAATGGAAGCGGCTCGGTCTTTGGGCTTGAGCAATTGGCAGGCAATGCGGCTAGTTATTTTGCCGCAAGCAATGAGAAATTCGTTGCCGGCGTTGATTAGCGAATTTATTGCGCTATTAAAGGAAACTTCGGTTGTTGGTTGGATTGGTCTGAATGATATTATGCGGGGCGCGGACAATATTCGTTTTCAAACGGCGACAGCTTTTCAATCGCTATTTGCTGCTGCGGCGATGTACTTAATTTTGACGGCGATTTTTACGCGAGTAATGGCGCGAGTAGAAAGGAAATTAAAGCATGACGATGATCAGCGTTAAAAATTTGAAAAAAACGTTCGGCACAAATCGAGTTCTTCGCGATATTGACGTGGAAATTGAAGAGGGCGAGATTGTCGTGGTGGTTGGTTCGTCTGGTTCTGGCAAGTCGACGTTCTTGCGTTGTCTGAACTTGCTGGAAGAGCCGACTTCGGGCGAGATTATTGTTGATGGAGTGAAAATTACTGATCCACACGTTAACTTGAATGCGTTGCGTCAGAATATTGGCATGGTTTTTCAGCAATTTAATCTGTTTCCAAATTTGAGTGTGATTGAAAATATTAAATTAGCTCCGAAAAAGCTGCGTAAATTTTCAGATCAAAAAGCGACAAAATTGGCGCGAAGTTTATTGGACGATGTTGGATTATTGAATAAAGCGGACGCTTCGCCGAATAGTTTGTCTGGTGGTCAAAAACAGCGAGTAGCTATTGCGCGGGCGCTAGCGATGGAGCCGAAGATTATGCTTTTTGATGAGCCAACTTCAGCGCTAGATCCAGAGATGATTGGTGAGGTTTTAGATGTGATCAAAAAAGTTGCCGAAAAAGGAATGACGATGGTGATTGTTACGCACGAAATGAAATTTGCCCGAGAGGTCGGCACGCGGATGATTTTCTTAGACAAAGGCGAGATCATAGAAAACGGCACGCCCGAACAAGTCATGGATCACCCAAAAACCGAACGTGCCAAAAAATTCTTCGCTAAGTAGTCGACGTTTTATAATTCGCTAAAAATTTGAACTTCTGTCGATTCGTTGACTAGATTGTTTAGGTCGATTTCTGTTAAGAGACTTGGAAGGATCCGTGTCGTTTTCGGATCGACAAAGCCGCATTCCGCTACTTCCTCGACGCTGTGAGAGGTTTTTTCTAAGTCAATGTTTTGGTAGTCTTGCCAATTGGTAATGGCGAAGAAAAATTCCAATTGTTCGTTCGGACCATGTGCTGATTGTTCGCCGGATTCGGCGAATTGTTGTATAAATAACAACTTACCGATTTCTGGTTTGACGCCCGTTTCTTCAATCATTTCTCGGCGTAGGCCGTCCAGCAAGCTTTCGCCCATTTCCAAGCCGCCGCCAGGAGTGGACCAAAAATCACGCCCTTTGCCATTATTGGCGGTCAATTGTTGGCAAAAAATTTCGCCCTTGTTGTTGATAATAATTCCGCGTACGTTTATTCTTCGTCGCATAAAACCTCCTTTTATTGATAGTCAGAGGTTCAATTAAGTTGAACGTACACCTAATAATTTCATGGTCGGGGTGACTGGATTTGAACCAGCGACCTCACCGTCCCGAACGGTGCGCGCTACCGAGCTGCGCCACACCCCGACGCTAAAAATAGTATAGAACTAACAAAAATTTTTGTCCAATTGTAGCTTGCGAGATAGAATCAATCAATTTCTCGGTGATATAATATAAGGTGGACTTAAGAATAAAGGATTATAAATGAAGCATATTTTACGAATTTTTAGCGACTATTGGCTAATGTTCATCATCTTAGTTGGATTTACTTATGGTGTCGTTATGGCGAATTTGTGGCTGCCAGATAAAATGTCGGAAATCGTCAATAGCGGAATCATTAAACAGGATATGTCGGCAATTTGGAGCAATGGCTTAACAATGATTTTAGTAACTGCAGCTGGCGGTTTTTGTTCAATTGTCGTGGGTTTTTTGGCGGCACGAATTGCTACAGGGATGGCGCGCCAACTACGAGAAAAATTATTTGAGCGAGTGGAAAGTTTTTCTTTGGCGGATTTTAATAAATTTTCTACAGCGTCATTAATTACACGCTCGACGAATGATATCCAGCAAATTCAGATGACGTCATTAATGTTGTTGCGCTTGGCACTAATGGCGCCGATTATGGCAATTGGTGGCTTGCAGAAAGCTATGGAAAACGCACCTGATTTAAGCTGGATTATCGCTTTGGCGGTGTTTGTATTATTTATTGCGATTGCCGCGCTTTTTGCGATTGCCGTGCCTAGGTTTAAGAAATTGCAGACGCTGGTGGATAAACTTAATTTGGTGGCGCGGGAAAATTTGGTTGGATTGAAAGTTATTCGTGCGTTCCATAACGAGAAGATTGAGCAGAAAAAATTCCAAGAAGCTAACGTGGAATTGAACAAGATGAATTTATTTGTGAACCGTTTAATGATGTTGCTTGATCCGATTATGACTTTGGTGATGAATTTTTCAAGTATATCAATTGTGTGGTTTGGCGCACATTTGATAAGTAGCGGTAGTTTGCAAATTGGTAATATGATGGCGTTTTTGGAATATGCAATGCAAGTAATTGTCTCGTTCTTACTGTTGTCTATGGTGTTTATTATGGTGCCAAGAGCTGCCGTGTCGGTTCGTCGAGTCGGAGAGGTTTTGGACACTTTGCCGTCAATTACTGACCCGAAGTCGCCAAAAAAATTGCCAAAAGACGCTAAAGGAAAAATTGAATTTAAGGATGTTACATTTACGTATCCAGACGCTGACTTGCCAGTGTTATCTGATATTAATTTCACGGCTGAGCCTGGCCAAACAACGGCGTTTATTGGTAGTACTGGTTCGGGAAAGTCGACGTTGATCAATTTGATTCCTCGTTTTTACGATGTCTCGACAGGACAGATTTTATTAGACGGCGTGGATGTTAGAAGTCTTAAACTGGAAGATTTATATGGGCAGATTGGGTATGTTCCGCAGAAGGGTGTGCTGTTTAGCGGAACAATTTCTAGCAATATAAAATATGGTAATGATAAAGCTAGCGACAAACTAGTTAAAAAAGCGGCTAAAATCGCTCAAGCTGAAGAGTTTATTAGCGAACTGAAGGACGGTTATGATAATGAAATCGCCCAAGGTGGAAGTAATGTTTCTGGCGGTCAGCGCCAGCGTTTGTCGATTGCGAGAGCTATTGCGGTTGAGCCGAAAGTTTATATTTTTGACGATTCGTTTTCGGCGCTGGATTTTAAAACTGACGCGAAGTTGCGGGCCGTGCTTGCGAAGGAAACTAAGAATAAAACCGTGCTAATTGTTGGTCAGCGAATAAATACAATTATGAATGCCGATAAAATAATCGTGATGGATGAAGGCAAAATTGTCGGTCAAGGAACTCATCAGGAATTAATGAGAAACTGCGAGGTCTATCAAGAAATTGCCGCCTCGCAACTCTCGGATGAAGACCTGCAAAAAATGTCTATTGCTGCGAAAGGAGTATTGTAATGGCTGAGCAAACTACAAAGAAGCGACAGCAAGTACGAATGGGTGGTCCAATGGGCGGCGGCATGGGTGCTGGTGAAAAAGCTAAGGATTTTAAGGGTACAATCAAAAAATTGGTCAAATATTTGTCGGATTTTCGATGGCAAATGTTGATGGTTCTAGTTTTTGCGATTGGAAGCACGATTTTTGCAATTGCTAGCCCAAAGATTTTAGGTGGTGCAACAAATCAAATCGTTGATGATTATGCCAATATGAAAGCTTACGAGGCGATTACGAGTAAATTGCCAAAAGGCGTTTCGTTGCCGACAGGAACTACTGGCGCGGATATATTGAACAAATTACCGAACAAGTCGGACATTGAAAAGCAAATTCCGTCCAGTCAGCTTGAGGCGATTAAAAAGTTAGATGTCAGTCGGCGTCCAGAATTTCATTTTGACGCTATTTGGCGAATTGTTATTTTGTTGATTGGGCTGTACGTACTGAGCGCGATTTTTCGTTATATTCAAACTTGGATAATGACTCAGGTGACGCAAACTGTGAC
>CAUUDX010000041.1:0-4441 GCA_963544125.1 uncultured Candidatus Saccharibacteria bacterium
TATCCAAGCGCACCTTAGTTGGCGAAATTTTGAACATTATGGCATATTTTCCCTGAAATGGCGTTTCAATAAATTCTGGGTCTAGTGGATTCGGTAAAATCTCGGCGTTATCTGGCTTTTCCGTCCACAATTCGTCAATAGATTCTTCGTCAACAATCGATCCGTAAAGTAGCGCAAAATGCTGCTTATTTAAAATGAACTCCGCGAAAACATGAGATTCGTCCGTTTGAATTTCCAATCGACGCAGGGCTTTGACGGGCGTATTGTCGTCTGCCAATTTGTATAACCGAGCTATTTTCAGCACTGTCCGAGGTAATATTTTCACGCGATTTGCTCCCTATTTTCGAAGCCCTACAGCTTTTTGAACGCGACGCAAAGTTTCATTAGCGACGACATTCATGTCTTTTTCGCTAGAAGCCAACTTCTCTTCAATTGCTCGCTCATCAACCGCCGCAAGCCGATCCTGGAAATTCTCCAAAAATTCCGCAACTTCGTCGGCCACGATTCGCTTGAAATCGCCATAACGATCCATACCGAAGTACTCGTTTGCGGTTTGCTCCAGAGTAACTTCCCTGCCAGCGTCTTGTCGAACCAAGGTTAAAATCTCCAGCAAATTAGAAATTCCCGGCTGATTTTCCTTATCGTATTGAACTTTGCCAATTGAGTCTGTTGTTGCGCTCATTATTTTCTTATGTGCCGATTTTGGATCGTCAGAGAGGAAGATAATTCCCTTGCCGCTCTCGTCAGATTTGCTCATCTTCTTCGCTGGATTCACGAGGTCTTTAATCCTTAATCCTTGGTCTTTTCCGAAGAATTGATGTTGCTGAATTACGGGTTTCGGCACGATAAATAGATCGCCAAACTTACGATTCATTCGCTCGGCAATATCACGGGTAAACTCCAGGTGCTGAGTTTGGTCATCGCCAACTGGCACGTAAGTCGCGCCGTAAAGTAGAATGTCGGCAGCCATTAGGACGGGATAGTTAAATAGTCCGACGGAAACATTCGTGTGGATTGTATTCCATATCTTTTGTTCATTAGTCAATTCATCTTCAGGTATTTTACTGTCAATAAATTTACGCGACTTATCTTTAAACTGGGTCATTCGGCTCATCTCGCCAAATCCAGTAAAACAGTCCAAAATCCATGCCAGCTCGCTGTGCGCTGAGATACGGCTTTGACGATAAAGATGTATGGAAGAATTGTCTAATGGCAATCCGGCAGCGGTATAGACGCGTGCATTGTTCAGGATGCTGTCGTATAGCTTACTGTGGTCAATTGGCGTTGTAAAACTGTGGAGATCTGGGATGAATAAATTGATATCATATTCGTCCGATCGACGCTTCGCCATGTTGATAATCGGCAAAATAGCCCCAAAGTAATTACCTATGTGGATGTTATTGTTGGCGCGAACGCCAGTGAGAATTACGGGTTTAGATGGTTTCATTAGGTATATTATAACATTATTCGATTATTAAGTAATGAGGCAGTATTCTCTTTTCAATTTAACTTAGTTGTTGTTCTAGAATCTTTAAAGACTTTTCATACACAGACTCTATATCATTTTCTATCTTTCGTATAGCTGATGCGTCGCTGGCTTGGGATGTTGCTATGCCGTCAAAGCTACTTGCCAAATCATCCCAGTCAATTGTTGGATAGTCAACTTTATCGCAGTCAGTCAATCTCGCCATTGCAAAGCACAATATATCAAGCGACGTGGCCGTCCCGATTTTGTCTTGCGAATCTCGGTAGAGATCGATGATTTCGCGAGCAATGATAGCCTGCTGGACATAGTCATTATCAGCTTTCATATATCTATTAAATAATCCCTCAGCATCACAAATCCGTCAACCGTCTCAGTCGCCGCCAAATATTCTTCCCACTCTTCATCATTCAATTCTGCCAAACTACGGCCAGGAAAGCTCGGATGCCCATAAATATACAGTAATTCCGACCAGCCATGGAGATTATCACCGCGTGGCTCGTCGGTGATAAATCCCTCTTCATCGACTACGAAAATGTGATCTTTTTCACCGTCAAAATAGCCAACTGCAGAAGAAAAGATAGCTCGACGATCAGCCTCGCCCTTCATTAACTTGATAATGCCGGGATAACTAAAGCTATTCAGTAGCAATTTAACAAACGGCCCCGGAAATCCTTTCAGTGCCGGGATGAAAAAACCGCGATCGTCAACGACCAGGCGCTTGTCTGGGAAGGCTTTCTTGGCTTGAGATAATTTACTTTTGGCAATCATTTGAATATTTAGCCCCCGCCCCTCGTCAAAATCATAGTCAAGTCGCTGTAGGTCAATGCTAAGCGGTTGGAGAAGTTTTTGGAGGCTGGCGAATTTTTGGTGATTGGAAGTGATGAAATAAATTGGGCTATTCTCTTGTCTCATATTGATAAGTATACGCTAACTAACGTTATTTCGCATATTTCTAATGCTTGTGTCGTACGGGATTTTCCATAATTCGCCGTCAATGTTTAGGTTTTTCAGAAAACTATACATTTGCTGCTGGATATTGTCGGTATTTGTGTCGTCCTCAGCCAAAACCTCCAGCTCAATAAATAGTCCTAGCCCGGCAACTTTATCAATACAAATTGTATAATCGCTAGTTTTTGATTCAGTGCGGACTTTATCGACAGTGACAACTTCTTGCCAGCCCAACGCGGTGAGCATTTGGCGTGCCGCATTACCGTCACCAACCGTGAATTCGTATTCTTCAGAGGCCAGTTTCACCTGCCCCTCGACCTTGAGTGTCATCAAGCTGCGACGCAATTCACCAGTTTCCGAGTCGAAAACGTCGCGCACTCGCATAATCTTTGAGCCAGGAACGATCGGCGCGTCAACCTGCTCGGGTAGTAGAAAAACCGTATCGATTTGGTGTTTGATTGAGATGGGCGCGATGAATTGGCTTTTTAGTATGGCGATGAGATTATCGCGAGTAATATCAGACGCTAATTTGAATTTGGATTCGATTTCAATCATAAGTCTCCTCATCTGGGCCTCGCTATAGAGCGATTCGTTTTTGGTGAATATTTTCCCGCCAAATATTCTTTCATAATTCCCGACAACTTCTTCGCATACTTATCAGTTATTTCATGTCGCTGAGTTGTCATTGACGTATGAGTAATATTTTTATGATCTTTTGCTAATTTCTTCAGGTTTCTCTCTACAATCAGTGGGTCGAGTTTTCCAGACAAAATAGCAATCGGAAGAGTGAGCTTAGCAATGTCATTCATTGTCGTCTGATTGATAATCGCAGTATTCAAGGCGATTAAGAACGACTCGGCGGTAACTTCATCGGCCTTGAATCCAGCGTCAGGCCAGATGTTGTGCCGATCGGCGAATTGTAAAAAACGTTTCGAACTGCGCGGATGACTATTGAAAAACTCATAAAGCGCACGCAAAATTTTCTCTGGATGATGATTTTTTTCGTCAACCCTCGGATAATATATCGGCGGACTGCAGAGGATTAGCGACTTGCTTAACTTCGGATATTGCTTGGCGAGCTCTACGGCAGCCAGCGACCCCATAGAATGGCCGATGATAATATCGACGCTATTTATAAATTCCCTACGCAAGGTGGCGACAATACTTGCGGCCTGGTCGTGAACATTGTAGGATTTCCAATCAGGCTTGGGCGAATTGCCAAATCCCAGCATATCAATTGCTATAACTCGTGCGTCTTTTGGCAAAAATGGCTCCAGCGGCGTCCATGTTCGCCATGAAGCTCCCAGTCCATGAATAAGTAAAATCGTCGCTTTTGGTTTTTCTGGATGAGAAAAATAATGCACGTTCAATGCATACGGAATCCGTAACCAGCGATGGATAATCTTGTCCAACATATTTTTAGTATACTATGAAAATACTCCGCCTGCATGTGAAACGGAGTATTTTGTGATAGCCTTTTCTGTACTAACGCTTAGAGAATTGTTCGCGCTTACGAGCAGAACGAAGACCGTATTTCTTGCGCTCTTTCTCGCGTGGGTCACGCTTCAATAGCTCAGCCTTCTTCAGAACTGGACGTAAGTCGGCGTGAGCTGCAGTCAAAGCCTTTGCAATACCAAGCTTGATAGCATCAACTTGACCAGACATACCGCCGCCCTTAACTAAGATAGTAACGTCGAATTCTTTTTGCTTGCTGACAATTGCAAGTGGATCGGTTACCTCTGCTAGAAGAGTTTTGTTGCCATCCAGGTATTCAGCGGCAGGTTTGCCGTTGATTGTGATAGCGCCTTTTCCAGGAAGCAATCGAACGCTCGCTGAAGCACTTTTGCGTCGACCTAAGCCGTAGAAATAAGTATCAGCCATACTACTTCACCTCAACTTTCTCTGGTGTTTGTGCTGTGTGGGCGTGGTCGCTGCCGGCAAAAATACGTAGGCGCTTTAGGCGCTCTGCTTGCAATTTGTTCTTTGGCAACATACCTTTAACAGCTT
>CAUUDX010000042.1:0-4146 GCA_963544125.1 uncultured Candidatus Saccharibacteria bacterium
TAAAGCGGTTCGCCGCCATACACATTCCCTGACCGCCGCCGCAAATTAATATCGCGCGCGGATCTTTGCTATCATCACCAATAACCTTTAACGCCGCCGCCTGCGCGAATTGCGGAAAATCGTCGTCAGGATTTAATTCTACACCGCCGACGTCTTGCACGTCGTAGCCATTTTTAACCAAATAAGCAAAGACTTTTTCCTTCAACATAAAGCCGCGGTGGTCAGATCCGAGGTAGATTTTCATAATTTTAGTATAAGCGTTTTCGGTGATTTTTGCAAGGAAAAGTTAGGTATTTTATCAGAGGTAGGGTGTAGTTATTTGACAAAAAGTATTGACATTTCGCGACTGGTATGATATATATTAACTTTTACTCAAAGCTTTACCTTAGGGCGGAAGTCGCCCTTTAGCTTTGAGCTTCACCTTTGAAAGGAGATGAAAAATGAGGAAGCCCTCATTTGTTATGCTAGCGGCGACAGTCGCAATCAGCATAGCATTCTGTGCGATCATGATATCATTGATCGCTTGGTCAATCGTTTTCCTGACCGGAGCTCTACACAGCTTCGGCGTCACCCAGGTTCCAGCTCTGTCATTTTGGCAGAGCTTTGGGCTTCTCTCTACGATCTTCACGTTAGCTATCCTGCTGAAAGCGTGGAGGAGCAACAAGAAGGGTGGACATTAACGCCCGCACGAAAATAGCTCGCTGAAAACTAATTCAATCTGAGTTGAGACGCAATTTCCGCGTTTCCTGGGTTGAATTATCCAGTTTCAGCTTGAGCACGTTTTCGGTGGGCTACTTTCATAGGAAATTATGCGCAGTTATTAGCTACGCCTAAGATAATAGCCGACGTCAGCTACCAACTCGACCAAGCGGTTAGAATAGCCCCACTCATTGTCATACCAGACCATAACCTTGATCAGATTACCGCCAACTACCTTCGTCAACGGAAGGTCGACAATTCCAGAATATGAATTGCCGATAAAATCACGGCTCACCAAAGGTTCCTCAGAAACACCCAAAATGCCTTGATAAAAATTACTCTGAGCGGCTTTTTTGAACGCATCATTTATTTGCTCAACAGTCACGTCGCGTCGTAGCAATGCTGTCACATCACTCAGCGACACCACTGGAGTTGGCACACGTACGCTCAAGCCATCAAATTTTCCAGTCAACTGCGGCAAGGTTTTAGTTACAGCAATTGCGGCACCAGTCGTGGTTGGAACAATGTTTTCGGCGGCGTTGCGACCTTCTCTAAGATCCTTGGATGGCGCATCCTGGAGCTTTTGGCTAGCCGTGTAACTGTGAACAGTCGTTAGCATTGACTTTTCAACACCAAACTCCGCGTCCAAAATCGCCATAACTGCACCCAAAGAATTAGTCGTACAGCTAGCATTAGAAACAATTGGCGTTGCGTTTTTTACCTTATCGTCGTTAGTTCCCAAAACAATCGTATCAACCCCCTCGGACTTCGTCGGACCACTGATAACCACACGCTTTGCGCCAGCCGTTAAGTGCTTACCCGCGCCATCTTTATCGGTGAAAAATCCTGTCGATTCAATTACCACATCAATATTCAAATCTCGCCACGGCAGATTTTCTGGATCTTTCTCAGCCAGCACCTTAACCGATTTACCTTCGACAATTATCTCATTATCGGTAAAATCAACTTTCCGACCATATTCGCCGTAATTGCTATCATGCTTCAATAAATACGCCAATGTTTTCGTGTCAGTCAAATCATTGATCGCAACAATTTCCAAGTCGCTTCGCTCGTTAGCAATCTTAAACGCATTGCGCCCAATTCGCCCAAAGCCGTTAATTGCTATCCTCGTTACAGCCATATCGCCCTCCCTGTTAGATATTTTCGCTTTAGCTTTTCTCTATTATACTACAAAGTTGTATAATAAAAACATGACACGCGAAGAGTTATTATCAATCGCCAAGCAAAAATATGACGAAGTTCCCGTATTGGTTTTAGCAAGTGCGATTGATTATGCCACGGAAAAGCACGCTGGACAAAAGCGCAAAAGTGGTGAACCGTACATAAATCACCCGCTAGCAGTCGCTGGAATCTTGATTGAATGGGGCATGGATATTGATACGGTAGTGGCGGGAGTTTTGCACGACACTGTCGAAGATACCGATGCAACTCTGGATGAATTGGAGAGTTTGTTTGGGCGCGATGTGGCGTTTCTGGTGGATGGTGTAACTAAAGTTTCACAAGCCCGGGCTGGTATGCGTAATCTTGATAGCTATTTGCCACACACGAAGGATAATTTGACCAAGTTGATGATTGCCGTAGGTGAAGATGTGCGCGTGATAATCATCAAGCTAGCCGACCGCTTGCATAACATGCGGACTTTGCAATTTATGACGCCAGAAAAGCAGAAAAAAATCGCCAGAGAGACAATTGAAGTTTTTGCGCCGCTAGCCGACCGCTTGAATATGGGGCGAGTTCGCGTTCAACTAGAAGAATTGAGTTTTAGATATTTGATGCCAAAAGCCTTCCAGAGCACCAAAAGTCTAATGGATAGTCGACTGAAAAAATCGCAACGAAAATTAGACCGCGTGCGCCGTGAAGTTGAAGCGCGGTTGAAGGCGGAAAAGCTAGTTTTTCAGATGGATGGACGCGTTAAGAGCGTTTACAGCTTGTTTAAGAAATTGGACAAAGTTGGTGATATTGATAAGATTTATGATTTGATTGCCCTAAGAATAATTGTCGACGATTTATCAACTGGATATTTAGTTTTGGGAATTCTGCATGACATGTATCAGCCGATGTACGAAAGGATAAAAGACTATGTCGCCAATCCAAAACCAAATGGTTATCAAAGTCTACACACAACTGTACAAACGCCGAGCGGACAAATCGTTGAATTTCAGATTCGCACCAAAGAAATGCACGAATATGCCGAGCGTGGTTTGGCCGCCAGCTTCCATTATAATGAGCAAAAATTGACCGATGCCTATAAAAAAGGAAAAATCGGAACTATGCCAGCCGATTTGTCGTGGATTCGCGAACTTCAAGAAGCCGCCGCTTTAGTTAGCGAAGGAAAACGATTCGATTCCAACAAATTCCGAATGAAGCTGTTTTCTGATAGGATTTTCGTATATTCACCAAAGGGCGACATTTATGATTTGCCTCGCGGAGCATTTCCCCTGGATTATGCCTACCGAATTCACTCCGATATTGCGGCACACGCCAGCGGATTTAAAATTAACGGCGTCATGAAACCGTTTAATTACAAATTACAGCACGGCGACACGATTGAAGTTTTAACAAGCAAATCCGCTCGTCCAAAACCAGATTGGCGGGACGTCATAATTACGCCACACGCCAAAGATAAATTGCGATTACAATTATCCCGTTCAAACGGCATCTTACAACAATTAACTGGCGGCGTTTCCTCGCTCTTTCGACACAAGTAACGCTCGCCAGTCTCTCAAATTTTATCAATAATCAGTGCAGATTACTTCTCATTCCAACGAGTAATTGACTCGCGGATAATTTGCTTTGCTCGCTCTACATCACCAAAGCCCTTAACTACAGTTGATCCAGGCTTCTTCAGGTCTTTGTAGTGATTGAAATGATGTTCGATTTGCTTCAGTAATTGTGGAGGTAGGTCTTCCAGTGAGTTGATCGCGTTGCCTGTGTTTCGATCGTCGGCTGGCACAACGATAACCTTATCATCGACCTCATTATCGTCAACAAATTCCAACACGCCGATAACTTTTGCTTCCATAAAAATACCGGTTGTCAGCGGTTCGTCGGTGATAATTAGCGCATCCAATTCATCGCCATCCTCGTCCAAGGTTTGCGGAATGAAACCGTAGTTTGTTGGCTTTGCAAAAATAGCTGGCTCAACACGGTCCAACTGCATCACTGCAAGCTCACGATTCCACTCAATTTTATGACTTGAGCCTTGCGGGATCTCAATAACTACATTAACAATGCCATTGTCAACATCACCCGCTGTTAAAATTTGATTAAAATCTGCCATCTTTTACTCCTCTCTGGCTTTCTCTTGTAAATATTCACGAATCTGCAGCGCCGCCACCGCACCTTCACCAACCGCCGAAGCGATTTGCATAGTTGCCCCCGAGCGCACATCACCAGAAGCAAAAACGCCAGGAATATTAGTGTGCA
>CAUUDX010000043.1:0-3925 GCA_963544125.1 uncultured Candidatus Saccharibacteria bacterium
AGGTTGATATAACTTCTGCCGAATCTCCCCTAACCCCTCTTTGCCAAAGAGGGGGGATGGTTACAAAAAACACTTAAAAAACTGACCGCACTTTTATGAACGACATTACTTTCTACCAACGCTTTGAAGCCGATATTCTCGCCGGGCGCAAAACCATCACCATTCGGGATAAATCCGAAAGTCACTTTAAAGCGGGCGATATTTTGCGTGTTGGGCGCTTTGAAGATAACCAATATTTCTGCACTATTGAAGTGTTAAGCGTGTCGCTGATTACTCTTGACGAGCTGACGGAACAACATGCGAAGCAGGAGAATATGGGGTTGGGTGAGTTGAAAGAGGTGATTCGGGGGATTTATCCGAATGAAGATCAGTTCTATATAATTGAATTTATATGCAAATAGATAAGATTAAATATAACAATTTATCAGCAAGGAAAAAAGAAATCTTTAATTTTCAAAAACTGGCTTCTATTTTTGCTGACTACGGTTTTAATTGCATTAAATTAAGTGATGATTGGGAGGGAGCAGATTTCCTTGCATATCAGGATTTAATTACATTAAAAGTTCAACTTAAATCAAGCATTATGATTTCTAAAAAATATCTCGATAAAGATTTATATATAGCTTTTCGCATAGATGATCGAGATATAAATTCTGATTGGTGTTTAATTAAACATGATATTCTTGTAAAAATTATCAAAGAAAAATTGAATTGGTTGAATACAAGCAGTTGGATAGAGAAAGGAATATATAGAGAGGGACAAGTGCCTAAAGGTATCTTATTAGAATTAGAGAAATATATTATTAATAATAAAGGTTATTTAAATCTATAATTATTGTAGGGTGGGCGAAAGCTCACCATTTCAATTAAATATCGGTGGGCTATAGCCTACCCGACAATAAAGAGAGCATCAATGACACAAAAATTCGAAATGGCAGACCGTTTTAATCCGTCTGCGGTAGAACAAGCCCTTTATCAACATTGGGAAGAGAGCGGTTATTTTAAACCGTCTGAAAATGAAAATGCGCCGAGCTATTGCATTGCGATTCCGCCGCCGAACGTAACAGGTTCCCTACACATGGGACATGCTTTCCAACAAACCTTAATGGATACCTTAATCCGTTTTAACCGTATGGAAGGGCATAACACCTTATGGCAAGCGGGGACAGACCACGCGGGTATTGCGACCCAAATGGTGGTGGAACGTAAAATTGCGGCTGAAGAAGGCAAAACTCGCCACGATTATGGTCGTGAAGCGTTCATCAACAAAATTTGGGATTGGAAAGCTTATTCAGGTGGCACAATCAGCCAACAAATGCGTCGTTTAGGAAACTCTATCGACTGGGAACGTGAGCGTTTCACGATGGACGATGGTTTATCGAATGCAGTAAAAGAAGTGTTTGTTCGCTTGCATGAAGAAGGGTTGATTTACCGTGGCAAACGCTTAGTAAACTGGGATCCAAAACTTCACACCGCGATTTCTGATTTAGAAGTAGAAAACAAAGAGAGCAAAGGTTCTCTTTGGCATTTCCGTTATCCGCTTGCCAATGGTGCAAAAACCGCTGATGGTAAAGATTATTTAGTGGTGGCAACCACCCGTCCAGAAACCATGTTGGGCGATACGGCGGTGGCGGTGCATCCTGAAGATGAGCGTTATCAATCTTTAATTGGTAAAACAGTAGTTCTACCTTTAGCAAACCGCGAAATTCCAATTATTGCCGATGAATATGTCGATCGTGAATTCGGTACTGGTGTGGTGAAAATTACCCCAGCGCACGACTTTAACGACTACGAAGTGGGTAAACGTCACAGCTTGCCGATGGTTAACGTATTAACCTTAAACGCAGATATTCGTGATGAAGCGGAAATTATCGGTACTGATGGCAAACCGCTTGCCGGCTATGAAGCGACTATTCCTGCGCATTACCGTGGCTTAGAGCGTTTTGCTGCCCGTAAAAAAATCGTGGCAGATTTTGAAGCGCTTGGTTTATTAGACGAAATCAAACCACACGATCTTAAAGTGCCTTATGGCGACCGCGGTGGCGTGCCAATCGAGCCGATGCTAACCGACCAATGGTATGTGAGCGTGAAACCGCTTGCTGATGTGGCAATTAAAGCGGTGGAAGACGGCGAAATCCAATTTGTACCGAAACAATATGAAAACCTTTACTTCTCTTGGATGCGTGATATTCAAGATTGGTGTATTTCTCGCCAACTTTGGTGGGGACACCGCATTCCAGCGTGGTATGACGCGGAAGGCAATGTTTATGTCGCACGTAACGAAGAAGAAGTGCGGTCAAAATATAACTTAGATTCTGCGGTTGAACTCAAACAAGATGAAGATGTATTAGATACATGGTTCTCATCAGGCTTATGGACGTTCTCCACCTTAGGCTGGCCAGAACAAACTAAAGAGCTCAAAATGTTCCACCCAACGGATGTGTTAATCACGGGCTTCGATATTATCTTCTTCTGGGTTGCTCGTATGATTATGTTTACGATGCACTTTGTGAAAGATGAAAATGGCAAACCACAAGTGCCATTTAAAACGGTGTATGTAACAGGCTTGATCCGTGATGAAAACGGACAAAAAATGTCGAAATCGAAAGGTAACGTACTTGATCCAATCGATATGATTGACGGTATCAGCCTTGAAGATTTACTTGAAAAACGTACTGGCAACATGATGCAACCGCAATTGGCTGAGAAAATTGCTAAAGCAACGCGCAAAGAGTTTGCAGAAGGGATTGCCGCTCACGGTACAGACGCATTGCGCTTTACACTAGCCGCATTGGCTTCAAACGGTCGTGATATCAACTGGGATATGAAACGTCTAGAAGGCTACCGTAATTTCTGTAACAAATTGTGGAATGCAAGCCGTTTCGTCTTAACAAATGACAAATTAGATTTAAGCGAAGGCGAGATCGAATTCTCATTAGCGGATCGTTGGATTCAATCAGAATTCAATCGCACAGTAGAAACTTTCCGTAATTCATTAAGCCAATACCGTTTCGACCTTTGTGCCAATGCGATTTATGAGTTTACTTGGAACCAATTCTGTGACTGGTATTTAGAATTGACTAAACCAGTATTTGCAAATGGCAATGCAGCACAAATCCGTGCGGCAAGCCAAACCTTGGTTCACGTGTTAGAAAAATTATTACGTTTAGCGCATCCGCTCATTCCATTTATTACCGAAGAAATTTGGCAAAAAGTGAAAGGTTTTGTCGGCATTACGGCTGACAGCATTATGTTACAACCATTCCCACAGGTGGAAGAGAACGGCTTTGATCCAGAAGCAGAAGCTGAAATTGAGTGGTTAAAAGAAGTGATCGTTGCGGTGCGTAATATTCGTGCAGAAAGCAACATCGCACCAAGCAAAGGCTTAGATCTGTTATTCCGTAATTTAAGTGCAGAAAATGCAAAAATTCTCGAAAAACAGACCGCTCTTTTAAAAGCCATGGCGAAATTAGACAACGTTCAAGTGTTAGCCGAAAACGAAACCGCACCACTTGCCGTAGCGAAACTCGTTGGCAATGCTGAATTGCTTGTGCCAATGGCTGGCTTTATCAATAAAGAAGCAGAGCTTGCCCGTTTAACCAAAGAGATTGAAAAATATCAGAACGAAGTTAAACGTATCGAGAACAAACTCAGCAATGAAGCTTTTGTGGCTAAAGCACCTGAAGCAGTGATTGCAAAAGAACGTGAAAAACAAGCGGAATACCAATCCGGATTAGAAAAAATCCAAGAGCAGTATAAAGCGATTGAAGTGTTGTAGTTTTAAAACGAAGTAAGAAAGCGGTCAGATTTAAAATCTGGCCGCTTTTTATTTTCTTAAATATTATGGTAAGTAGAAAATCTATTCTAGTGATTCAACACCTCAAGCAATGCTTGAACAGGGTGTTTCAAGATGGCTTTTTCATAT
>CAUUDX010000044.1:0-3898 GCA_963544125.1 uncultured Candidatus Saccharibacteria bacterium
CGGCAGATAATGAAAATAATTACGATTTTGATTTTGTGACGTATAAAAGAAAATAGCCTTCTTAAGTTGACAGTATTTGATGTTTGTGATATAATACGGGGTATGAATGAGAAATATAGACTATGTATTATGAGCCCTGAAGAAATTGGCGATCGTAAGATCACAGATATACCAGAATATCAGAATTCAGTGCACACTCTCATCGCGATACTTGTCGATAATCCTACCTATAACAAAGACGGAACGGTCAACAGCAAAGCATTCTTACTGGAAAGAGGGACATCCAAAGACGGCGATCCTACGTCACGAGGAGAGTATAAAGATATACAGATTAATCCCGACACCAGACAATGTAAAATTCTACCGAAGAAAAATCTCCGTAAAAAATAAACCTTAGCCACTCAGGTTATAAGTGCAAATCACTGACTGCGAGAATCAAACTACACCGCGATCGGCGCTTTTATTGCTGGGTGGCATTCATAGTCCTCCAGGCGAATATCATCAATCGTGAAATCATCAATATTTTTGATGTCTGGGTTAAGCCACAGTTTCGGTAGTGGCAGCGGGCTCCTCGATAATTGCTCGTCAACTTGCGCGCGGTGATTGTTATAAATATGCGCACTATTCAAGGTGTGGACGAATTCACCTGGTTGTTTATCTGTCACTTGGGCAACCATCGACAGTAGCAATGCATAGCTGGCAATATTAAACGGCACGCCGAGGAACATGTCCGCCGAACGCTGCGTCAGCGCTAGATCCAGCCTATCTTTCTCGCCACTTTCACTGGACCGAACGTTAAACTGGAACATGGTGTGACATGGCGGCAGCCCGCCAGCTTGGATGATATCATTAATTTCCGCCACGTTCCAAGCACTCACAATATTCCTGCGCGACTCTGGATTATTTTTTATCATGTCAATAGCGTTCTGAATCTGATCAATCGTTTCACCTTTTCCGTCCGGCCATTTTCGCCACTGAACGCCATAAACGGGACCCAAATTTCCCCATTCTTCAGCAAACGCGTGATCGTTCGCAATCTTATCAATAAATTCCTTCATGCCAGCGCGCCACTTGTCGCCGTTAATTTCTGGTATTTTCTGACCAGTTTTTTCTAGGTAATTTTTATATGGCCACTCATCCCAAATATGAACGCCGTTTTGTGCCAAATATTCAATATTGCCCGTACCTTTAAGAAACCAAAGAAGCTCATGAGCGACGCTTTTAAAGTACAACTTCTTCGTGGTCATAGCCGGAAATCCGTCCGTCAAATTATATCGCGTCTGAATGCCAAAAATTTCCGTCGTCCCCGTTCCTGTACGATCGCCTTTTTGCACACCGTTATCACGAACGTATTTCAATGCGTCTAAATATTGCCTCATAAGCCCTCCTTGCCTAACTCAAATTATGACAATATCCTCCAAAAACCACAAGCAGAATCACTAGTAGTTTTAACAACAAACACGCAATTTTTACGACAATTTAGTCAGGACTTTATCAATCAGTCCATACTTTACAGCTTCATCTGGCGTCATCCAATAATCACGCTCCATGTCAGACTTAACCTTAGCCAACTTCTGACCAGTGTTTTTCGCCATAATCTTCGCTAGCATTTCCTTAACTTCCAAAGTTTCCTTCATGTCAATTTCCATATCGGTCACTTTTCCGTGCGTTCCAGAAGACGGCTGATGAATCATCACCTTGGCGTGCGGCAAGCAAAACCTCTTGCCCTTAGTGCCAGAGCTGAGCAAAAACGCGCCCATGCTTGCCTGCAGCCCTATCCCGTACGTCGCTACGTCAGGCTTAATAAAATTCATCGTGTCATAAATTGCCATACCATCATAGACACTGCCGCCTGGGCTATTGATATATAAAGATATGTCAGCTTGCGGATCGACATATGCCAAATGCAACAATTGCGCCACCACACTATTAGCGGTATGTTCGTTAACGTCTTCGCCAAGGAAAATAATCCTCTCATTTAACAATCGCGAATATATGTCAAAAGCGCGCTCGCCGTCAGCCGACTTTTCAACGACAGTTGGAATGAGATATGATTTTGGCATTTTTACCTTATTTCTTCGTGTTTAATTCAACTAACTTAGCTACAGTTTTATCTGTAATCATTCGATTAGCAATGTCACGATGAACGTTTGGATTATCGAATTGTTCCAGCATTTTCTTATCCTTGCCGTATTGCTGCTTGAAAAAGTCGATTTGTTTCTGGATTTCATCACGAGAAGCGTCAATCTTCAATTCTTTTGATAATTCAGCCAACACCAAGCCAGCCTTAACTCGCTTTTCAGCAGCTGGACGAGCTTCTTTCTTCGTCCATTCTTCCTTATCTTTGAAGCCTTGAGTCTTCAAATAACTCTCCAAACTCAGTCCGCTATACATCAAATTCTGAGTCAAGTCACGCTCGATTGATCGCAATTGATCCTCAACCAAAAGTTCTGGCAGCGCAGCCTTGCTTTTTTCCGTCAATTCACCAACCAACGCGTCCTTAAACTTCTCGTCAGCTTCGCGCTCTTTTTGTGCGGTGAGTTCGCGCTTAATATCTTCCTTAACCTCTTTCATCTCTGTAAACGGACCGCACTTTGCTGCAAATTCGTCATTCAATTCTGGCAATTTCAATTCGTTAACCTTGTGAAGCTTCACAGTGAACACAACGTCTTGACCTGCCAAATTCTCAGCGTGATAATCCTCTGGAAATTTCAATTTCAAATCGAACTCTTCACCAGCTTTATGACCAATCACGCCTTCTTCAAATCCAGGAATGAATTGACCTTCACCAAGCTTCAAGCCGTATTCCTTCGCCGAGCCGCCCTCAAACGACACTCCGTCTTTCTTTCCAGTAAAGTCAATCACAGCCTCGTCACCAAGCTTAGCAGCGCGCTTGACCTCTGATTTTTCAGAGTAGTTTTTACGAATTCGCTCGATAACATCGTTAACTTCTTTATCTTCGACTTTCGCCACTTCTTTTTTCGCTGACAATTTTTTATAATCGCCCAATTTTACTGGCGGAATGACTTCAACTTCAGCCGTAAATTCCAACTCGGCGCCCGGCACAAACTTCTTCACCTCAACACTTGGTCGATCTAAGGCTTGCAATTTTTCCTGCAAAAATGCCTCAGCCACAGCCTTCGACAAAGCGTTCTCTAAAATCTGCTCCTGTAAAACATTCGGATCAACATGCTTAGCGGCTATACTTGCGGGGACCTTACCCTTACGGAAACCTGGAACTTTGATGTCGCGCGCCAACTTCGTCAAGGAAACTTGTTCTGCGTCAGCCAATTCGCTCGCACCCAAAGAAATCGTCAATTGAACTTTAGTATCTGATAGTTTTTTTACAGTCGTCTTCATAAAGACTAATTATAACAGATATCGGACTATATCTCAAACAACGCATCTTCATCGCCATCGTATCGACGATCTTTGACGATTGTCACAATTCGCTCAGCGCCAACTTTCTGTTCGTCAGATTCCACTAAATTGCGAACTGTATATGCGCCGCTAGCAATTTCTTCCTCACCAACAAACACAGCAAACGGAATTTGCTTTTTCAGCGCCGCCTTTATCTGCTTATCCATTTTTCGCCCAGTAATATCCACCTCTGCATGCACGCCTTCGCTACGCAATTTTCGCGCCAAATCATCCGCGCCAGCCATAGAATCCTGCGACACTGGAATGATATATACATCAGTTTTCGACTTCAGTTTTGGCAGTAAATTGTGAACTTCCAAGAACTGTTGCATTGTCGTGGCGCCCATGCCAACACCGACCGTTGAAATCGGCTCGACTCCGAATAAACCAACCAATCCATCATATCGTCCACCGCCAAACAGTGCTCGATTATTCTCTGGCGAATTATCAAACAACTCAAAAACCATGCCCGTGTAAT
>CAUUDX010000045.1:0-3070 GCA_963544125.1 uncultured Candidatus Saccharibacteria bacterium
CGCGCAATCGCCAAACGCTGCTTTTGTCCTCCCGACAAATCCTTCGCACGATTTTTGCGCTTTTCATACAAATCTACCGCCTTCAATGCCGCGTTAATCTTGCTCTCCCTTAAACCTCTCGGCATTTTCACAATTTCTAATGGCAAACTCACATTATCCGCCACACTCTCATTGCCCTGAACAAAGAAGCTTTGGAAAATAAAGCCTATTTTCTTTGCTCTGAATTCATCGACCTGTTTCTGTTTCAATTTCAGAATATCTTGACCGTCAATTATCACCTCACCTTGCTGTGGTCGATCCAACCCAGAAATTGCGTGCATCAGTGTCGATTTTCCCGAGCCAGATTTACCCAAGATTGCCACACTCACACCTGTTGGAATTTGCAAGCTCACATCATTCAACGCCACAAATTGATTTTTCTTTTTACCGTAAATTTTCGTCACATTCTTAAGTTCAATCATAACAATTCTCCTATTCCGTCCTTAATGCTTCAATTGGATCTAACTTTGTCGCTTTACGGCTAGGCAGCCAGCCAGAAAGTACCGCCATAACCATTAGTCCGATTATCAACAGTGCCATTTGCAAAGGATTAATGACTAATAAATTCGTACCTTGCTCCAATTTCAGTAAACTAGCAATCATAGGATTAAGTAGTGACATCAAACTTGCTAATCCAACACCAATTAAGCCACCAAGAAGTCCAACCCACGCCGCTTCATACCTGAACATTTTACCGATATCGCGACCTCGCATACCCAAAGCTTTCATTAGCCCAATCTGGCTAGTTCGCTCCAGAACCGAAATGTACATTGTGTTAATAATCCCAAAAACACTCGCCAAAAGCGCCAAGCCGCCAAACCCAATCAGCGCCATTTGAGCCACATTCACAAAAGTTAAAATAACTTTTTGCGTGTCCTGAATCGAATACGACTCATAATCCTTGCCAAGCTCATTCTTCACTGCCTCAACATTTTTCTCATCATCAACTGATGCAATTACGTAAGAATATTCATTAGGCAAATCTTTAGGGTGACTAAAGTCGTAAATATCCTTAGCGTCGTCCACAGAAACGCGCACAGTCGGCTGGTAAAACAGGATCGTATCCGAAGGTTTATCGACTGCTGCGACTTTCAGAGATATTTCCTTGTCAGCACCCTTGCTTGATGAAGTTCCTTTTTGCAATCCTAGTGTAATCGTTTGCCCAATTGCTGATTTTGCATCACTGAATCCCATTTTTTTCACGTAAGATTCTGAAATAACAACTTCACCCTTTTTCGGCATAAAATCATCCAAACTACCAGCCGCAAGTTCCATTCGGGTTTTGTCAAACTTCACAGTTACGCTAGGCACGAATTTCTTGTCGCTTGCCGAACTTTTGACATATAAAACTCCTGACATGGAATAAGCTGGCGTCACTTTTTCCACGTGCGGGATTTTCTGTATTTTTTTCACGTCGTTATCAGTCATCGAATATTTCTCTATCGCCTTAGATTGACTATTTTCCGTATCTTCCGAGTCGCTATATTCCGGAAGATTGCTATCAGATCCTGACGAGGTCACTTTTTTATAGACCGAAACGGATTTTTTATCACCAGCCGCGTCGACCAGACTGTTTGTATACAGACGGCCACCTTCTCCAGCCATCAGCGCCAAGCCAATCGTAAATGCTCCGACTGAAATCGCCAGCGCGGTTAAGATCGTACGACCTTTTGATCGCCCCAAATTTCGACCGGCGCGTTTAATAATGTCAATTCTTTTCACATTAAACTCCTTGTTGATTTATTATACATAGTACTATGTTATACAAGGTACCTTAAATTGTCAAGGTATTTTTGAAAATAATATTCAAAATTTTCTATTTCCGATGGTCTCTAATCCACTTATTTAAGCCACCAACTGCATATTCGCAAGTCTTAGAAAAAGAAGACATAGCCTTTTTAGCTTTATCTTGAAGTTCGGATTTTCTTAAAGCCGCGTCAGATTCCGACACCCGCTCATCACTCTCTTCGCATTTCGAATACTTATCGCTAACTAACTTAGTCATATATACAGCGGCATCAAAAAACGTCGGATCTCCCCAAATCTTGACCTCTCCATCATCTCCGTAATCAACTACTGCAGAAATAACCTGCTCGTCATCCTTATTGTAGATTTCATCATCAATTCCATCGTAATCATCAGTCTCTTCGTCGCCATATTCAACGTCAAAGCGTCCGCTATAAAATCGACAATCGGCGACAATACCACGACACAAATCCCCTTGGCCATTTCTCTGCCATACGCTCATCAATATCACCAGATTAGGCGTAGACAGATCGGCCTCCTCAAGCAGCTTAACAGACTGTGCTTTACTAATAATTAGACGACCATTTCCCTCTGCTCTAGACTCATCAATATATATCACATCCTGCGGCGATACGTCCGGATAGGTGTCGAGCGTATATAGCACTTCAGGAGACATTGTCTCGGCTGTAACTTGTCGTAATCTATCAGGTATTCCACTATATTCTTCAAACATTTTATAATCTCCTCAATTTAATCTTATTCCTCATCATACTCATCTTCAATCTCTTGATCCAGGATCTCCTCAATCACGTCTTCCAGCGTAATAATTCCCAGCTCCGTTTCATCGTCCATCACCACAAACAAATGATTGCGCGTTTGAATGAATCGACTTAAAACTGTATCCAGGCGCGACCTCTTGTCAATATCGTAGATTTTATCGCGGTACAATTGACTAATTGGTAACGGCAAATCCCGTCCAACGACATCCTTCACATATAAAACTCCGACCAGCTCCCCGCCAGATTGAACTGGAATTCGCGAATGTCCAGCGTGCTTTATTTGCGCCAAAAGCGTAGCGTCCAATTCATCGTCCAGATCCACGACAAAAACCTCGCTCATCGGCGTAACCAAATCGCCAGCCGTCTTTTTACTAAATTGCAGCGCTCCTGCCGCAATTCGGCTTTCGTCGTAATCAACCGGACTGTCAGACCTGACGGCGTGCTCGTGAATAATCTCCTCCAGCTCCTGATGAGAATATAATTGCGGCGTTTCCTTACCCAGCCAG
>CAUUDX010000046.1:0-3029 GCA_963544125.1 uncultured Candidatus Saccharibacteria bacterium
AAAAAAGTAAGCAATTTTTGGTTTTGATATCGTAGGTTTTTTGGCAATGGTTGACTAGCCACGACCTCAGCTTGCGGTGTAGATATCACAAAACCCCACTCGCCAAATGACGGCACATTAACCGAAAACGCTGTCACATGTCGCCCCGGATGAGCAGACTTGACCGTATTTGCAACCATATAAAAAGCGTGCGGAGAGAAAAAAGAAGACGTCGCCTGCGTCACCATAACGCCACGCTCCGTCAATATATTACCGATTTGACGATATAATTGCTCAGAATACAATTTGGCTAATTTTTCATTCGACGGATCCACCAGATCAATTAGCACAACATCATATTTATCCTTGGTAGAAAAGGCGAACTGAAAAGCATCCGCATTCACAATGGAAACGCGCGGATCGTGCAGAGAGCGCTGATTTATATCAGTGAGAAGATGATTAGTTTTTGCCAGATTAGTCATCACCTCATCGATATCAACCAGCGTAATGTGCTCAACGCTAGGATATTTCAAAACATCCCGAGCCAACAAACCATCACCACCGCCCATAATCAGCACGCGCTTCGGATTAGCAACCGAAGATAAGGCAGAAGCAGATAACGTTTCGTGATAACGCGCCTCATCAAGACTAGAGAACTGCAAATTACGATTCAAAAACAACCTTGTGTCATTCTTATATCTCGTCAGCACAATTTTCTGGTACGGCGTCTGCTGTTGCCACATTACCGGATCCTTATAGGTTCGCTTGTCAATTCCATGTTCAATTTCTGTCGCAAAAATAAAAAATCCCAAAAGCAACATTGTTGCAACAATGCTAATTGTCATAATAATTTTCGAAGCCTTCATCTGTTTTAAGATCAAAACCGCAACGCCAATATTTAGTGCTGCCACCAAATACGCACTACGCATCAGCCCAAGGTAAGGCAGCATAACGAGCGGGAATAATAGCGACGCAATTAACGCTCCAAAATAATCAAGTGCTAAAATCTTACTAAACAATTTCACCGAAGACTTGCGTCCAAACTCCTGAAACATCTTCATCAAAAGCGGAATTTCTAGCCCAATACAAATGCCGATCGCCAAACTTATGCTGGCAAAAATCAGCCAATGCGAGCGAGTAAACACAAATCCCAAATACATCAACATCACCGAATTTCCGCCAATTAGTCCCAAAATAATTTCATTCGTTGCGAAGCTGGTCGCTGGATGAACCTTTATGTAATTGACGAGCAGCGAACCGATTCCCATTCCAAATAACGTCACGCCAGTTGCCAGACTAAAGCTCAGAATCGAGTCGCCTACCAAATATGACGCGGCCGCACCTAAGATCAATTCATAAATAATTCCGCCGATTGCTACTAAAATTGCCGCTGCAAATAAAGCAATTTGCTCTCGTTTCTCTGTGTTTGATCGTGACATAAATAACTCCTTTTATTTGCCAAGTCCGCCGCTGCTTCCACCGTAAACACTGCGCGATCCACCATGGCCTCCGCCATTACTATTGTCAGAATTGTTGTCAAAGATGAATGCAAACAAAATAATAGCGATAAATATGACAATAAATATAATCGTCGTCCAGTCAATAGGTTTAATGGTTCTGCCGAACATTTCCTTCTGCTCTTTGTCGCTTAATTGAATCTTACGGTAAGCGTCGTACTCGCGATTATTATACTTCTCAATTGTTATCAGCTGACGATTTTTTGGCGCGCCCGTATCCCTCAAAGTAGCATAAGCCATCATTTCTTTCGGGAAAACTTGGTAGGTGTTCTTGCCCTTAATATTGACAATTTCGCCCACACCAACTTCATCAACTAATACAGTATGATCTTTTCCGTCCTGCTCGGAAATAGTGAAAGATTGACCTTTTTCTAGTTGCGCTGGATCAATTGCCTTTGTGAAACGAATTGGCTCATACAAAGAAACAATTTGGTCGCTATGGTCATATTCCACCCAGCTATCATAATCAGCCAGCCCTGTAATCTCCCACTCTTCCCAGTAGTAGAACCGCTTTTCTTTCTTATCCCATTCACGAAAAAGCAAACAGCCGACAACTCGTAAATTAGTCTTCTTTCCAGTCAAAATCTGGTTGATTTTAAGTCGCGCCTTGGTTCGTTTCATATTACAACGCTATCTCTTTCATAATTAATTTTTCCGCACCCAGCAGTCGCGCAACCAACTCTTTTATTTGTCGCAATTTATCGTCATCCAGCATTTTGCAAGTTGTCATGGATATATATGCCGCACCGCTTTCCGGCCATGTATGGATCGCGATATGCGACTCCGACAACAGAAGTGCCGAGCTAATTCCTTGCGGAGAAAATTGATGCGTCACTGACTCCAAAGAATGCAAGCCAGCCAATTCTATAATGTTTCGCAATAATTTCTGCATCTCGCCCGCATCATTAAGCAAAGCAGAATCAACTTCGCTCACTTTTATGGTTATAGATTGGACCTCAGAGGCATACATATTATAGTAATTATATCACCTCTAGGGCGCCAGGAGTAAAGGTAAAACGCGGCTCTTAGGGAACATCGGTATTTAGATTGCTGGGGCATTATAACCAAATAATACAGAAAAAATCCCCGAATCCCATTACCGGGATTTAAGTGGGGATTCTTCTGGAAACATCCCCCCAGAGGATGAACCTCTTAAGGGGGGGGATATTAATAACTCCACTATAGCAAACAATCCTCAAGATATCAATGATTAATAGCCTGTAAATTTCTTAGAAGACAGACAACAGGGCGCAATACTCTTTATGAAGGTAATGTTAATGTGCGAAGCCAAGAAAAAAGCCGCCCAGGCGAGACTGGCAGATACAATACGGCTACAGTAGCTGATTTTAATGGGAATATAAGCTTAAAGAACATTTCACCAAGAAGAGAAGGAGAAATAAAAAATCTCTCCCAACAACGAGAAGAGATTTCGAGAGCTTCGGATGGGGGCGCAAATGTTGTTCCATCATCCACCAATAGCGATAGCTATGTCGGCGGCGCGCCAGTTTCCGCCGGTCGGAGCTCTGATGGTGC
>CAUUDX010000047.1:0-2694 GCA_963544125.1 uncultured Candidatus Saccharibacteria bacterium
TGCACATCGGCGGCGTACGCACCGCCCTGTTCTCATGGGCGTTTGCCCGCCATCACAAAGGCGAATTCTTATTGCGTATAGAAGACACCGACTTGGCGCGCTCTACTGCCGAATCCGTCAACATCATCCTCGACGGCATGAAATGGGTTGGCCTGAACTACGACAATGCAGACAACGTCGTTTACCAAACCCGCCGTTTCGACCGCTACAAAGAAGTCATTGCCGAACTTTTAGAAAAAGGCCATGCCTACTACTGCTATTGCAGCAAAGAAGAGCTGGAAGCCATGCGCGAGAAAGCCGAAAAAGAAGGCACGGTGACTTACGACCGCCGCTGGCGCCCCGAAGAAGGCAAAACCCTGCCCGAAATCCCTGCCGACGTGCAACCCGTCGTCCGCTTCAAAACGCCTTTGGACGGCGTGACCAAATGGACGGACTTGGTCAAAGGCGAAATTTCCATTCCCAACGAAGCGCTTGACGACCTGATTATCGCCCGCGCCGACGGCACGCCGACCTACAACTTCTGCGTTGTCGTGGACGACTACGACATGGGCGTTACCCACGTTATCCGCGGCGACGACCATGTGAACAACACCCCGAAACAAATCAACATCTTAAAAGCCATCGGCGCAAACCTGCCCGAATACGGCCACCTGCCGATGATTCTTAACGAACAAGGCAAAAAAATCTCCAAACGCAGCGGCGATACCGTTGCCATTACCGATTTTGGCGCAATGGGCATCCTGCCCGAAGCCATGCTCAACTATCTGGCACGCTTGGGCTGGGCGCACGGCGACGACGAGTTCTTCACGATGGAACAATTCATCGAATGGTTTGATTTGAAAGACGTTTCCCCGTCTCCAAGCCGCATGGACTTGAAGAAACTCTACTGGATCAACGGCGAACACATCAAAATCACCGCCAACGAAAAACTCGCCGAACTCATCAAACCCCGCCTTGCCCTGCGCGACATTTACGACACGGCAAAACCTGCGTTGGAAGACGTGTTGGCATTGGTCAAAGACCGCGCTCAAGACCTGAACACCCTCGCCGACGAGTGCCTCTACTTCTACGTCAAACAAACGCCTGCCGAAGCGGACGTGCAGAAACACTGGGACGACGAAGCCGCCGCCCGTATGCTGCGCTTTGCCGAACGCCTTGAAGGGCTGGAAGACTGGAACGCCGAATCCATCCACGACCTCTTCAAACCTTTCTGCGACGAAGAAGGCATTAAAATGGGCAAACTCGGTATGCCCCTGCGCCTTGCTGTTTGCGGTACGGCAAAAACCCCAAGCGTCGATGCCGTATTGGCATTAATCGGCAAAGAAGAAGTGTTGAAACGGATCCGTTCGTAAGGCATGAATGATAAAAGGCCGTCTGAAATGTTTCAGACGGCCTTCTGGGTTGTCAAGATTTAGTCTTCAGACGTATAATCATTACGTTTTTATAATGGTATGATTATGAAAAATATTTCTTTTAAAGTTATTCTAGTACTCATATTTATAATAATAGTGTTTATTTGTCTATTTTTTAGATTTTTTAATGGAAATAATAACTTATTCCCATTAATTCAAGGAAAAAATAGTATCCCTTTAATCGAGATTTTTAATGGGTATGATGAAGTTTGTATTCAAGAACCTTATGTATTGGAAACTGATTTTGAGAATAAATTAGGACAAGATTTATTTTTTTACAAAATGGCCGAAGATAAAACAATATTTTGGGGTAAAAAAAATGGAAAATTTGAGAAGGTTTATTACATTGAATCGTGGCCTATGAACAAATGAACAAACAACCCGAAGTTTGTTATCCTGTAAATGAAAATAATTGTTTACAGGCAGAAATATCAAATAATTCAAATTTTTCTAACTTTAATTTAGGGAAGTGTGAAAATGAGTGATTACTATTATAGCCCTAGTACTTTTATGTCGTATGCAGTAAGAAAGGCTAATGAATATGGTGGCTTTGCAGGGGAAGATGATAAAAGACCACATAATAATAGCTATGATGCATATAGACATGCTCTTTTAAGTGCAGTTATTACTCAAAATATTCAAAAAGTAGCTGAAAGTACATTAATATCTGGTTCTGGTATTGTTTACCCTATATTTCAGGATCAATTTCATGAATTATCCAAGGCAATAGGACGTGATCGAGCTAAAGCAATACTTGATAATCATGAAGATATTTCTAATAAGCCTGCTAACATGAGTATGGAGGATTGGCGAAAAGAAGTTAACATGGATAAATGGAATAACGCCGTTGGACAAAAGGAATATTTCAAATGGGAACAAGCAAAAACCAAAGGATAAACTAAAGATCCATTGGAAAAATGGATCTATGATGCAGTAAAAAGAGGAGAGACAATAAATAATTTGAAAGATAATCGCGTTTTTACTGAGGAAATGAGATTATCATTTAAAAATGAGAAAGAACAGCTACTACAATATTCACAGTCCTTTTTTGTATCCAAACTACAATCCCTTGCTCCTGAAACCCAAAATCTTTTCAATGCAGTAAAAGGACATCTAACCGAATACCATGAGAAAAATGGGATACCGATTGAGGAAGTAAAACTGCAAAACTCCGCAATGGCTCTTACTGCGTTGGGTTATTCCAAAAAAATGACAGATGTCACACTGTTTAATAGACCTCTTGCGAAAATACTCATCCCATCGCATTAACCAGTCCTGCAAT
>CAUUDX010000048.1:0-2687 GCA_963544125.1 uncultured Candidatus Saccharibacteria bacterium
ACACCGTATTTGTATTCATCAAATTTTCTGCCACATGCGGCAAAATTTCTCTCAGCGATATAAACGACACGTCGCCCACTATAATATCAATTTTTTCATCTACATAAAAATCACGAATATCGGTCTTTTCGTGGAGAACAATTTTTGGATTCGACCTCAAACTTGGATGGAGCTGATCCGTCCCAACATCAACAGCAAATACCTTTTTAGCGCCATGACGTAATGAATAATCAGTAAATCCACCCGTACTCGAGCCAATGTCCAGAACCGTTTTATCCTGAAAATTAAGATTAAAATATTCTGCCACGCTAGCCAGCTTTAAACCAGCCCGCGAAACGTAAGTTTCCTTCTTCTCGAGCCTTATCTCATCCGAATCAGATACCATAGTCCCTGATTTTTGGATAATTTTCTTATTCACAAAAACATAGCCCAGGCGAATAAAATTATCCGCCTGAGATCTTGTTGTCGCCAAACCGCGCTCGACTAGAGCTTTATCTAACCGCTGTTTCATTAAATAGAGCTATTTCTTTCGTTCGCGATATTCACCAGTTGAAGTGTCAACGCTAATAACGTCACCTTGCTTAATGAAAGCAGGAACCTTAACGACTAGCCCTGTCTCCAAAGTAGCGTCTTTTAGCACAGATGAAGTCGTATCGCCCTTAACCACATCTTCTGTATAGGTAACTTCCAGATATTTGTTCTTTGGTAGTTCAACGTTAATCACTCGATCGTCGAAGAACTGAAGGCTTAATTCGTCGCCTTCTTTCAGGTATTTACTAGCGTCGTCCACTATTTCTGCTGCCAGCTCAAATTGCTCAAAGCTAACTGGATCCATAAAATAGAACTTGTCGCCATCGTTATATAAATATTGCGCAGTTTTATTATTTACTTCCGCAGCTTCAATTCGCTCTTGACCCTTGAAAGTCTTTGGAATAACACTTCCGTCAATTAGGTTTTTCAATTTCACGTTAACAATCGAACCGCCACGACCCATAACTTTTTGGCCGTACTCTACGACTCGATATGGCTTGCCGTCAATTTGACAAACTACACCTTTTTTCAAATCAGTTGGCTGATACATATTTTCTCCTTTCCAATAAAATATCTCGCTGCCGAATACATCATAGCAACGAGATATTGCGCATTAAACGTTCCTAGTTGCTACTGACAAATGGCAACAAAGCCAAGTGGCGAGCACGCTTAATTGCTACCGCCAAGCTTCGCTGCTGCTTTTCGCTCAAACCAGTCTTGCTGATTGGCTCGATTTGACCGTAAACATTGATGTAACGCTGCAAAGTTTTTACATCTTTATAGTCAAAAATAATCGGTGAATTTTTCTTCAATTGTGCCATTATTATCTCCTTATTAGAATGGAATTTCGCTTAGGTCAATTGGCTTATCGTCAATTTCCGTTACGACTTCCTCTTTTTTAGTAGTCTTTGGTGCTGCAGAACCTGAATTGTCGCCATTTGGACCATCTAAGAACGTTACGTCCGAAGCAGTAACTTCAATTCGGCTCTGCCTTTTACCAGTATCCTTATCTTCCCAGCTATCCTGTCGTAGTCGTCCCTGGATTAAAACCCGACGACCCTTACTTAGATATTGCATTACCAAATCACCAAGCTTATCCCAAGCTGTAATATTGAAAAAATCTGCTTGGTCGTCTTGAGTTTGTCGATCAACAGCGATACTAAAGCTTACTACATTCTTACCGGAAGCAGTTGTTCGCTGCTCTGGATCGCGCGTCAATCTACCCAATAAAATCACTTGATTGATACTTCGTGCCATATTCTATCCCCTCTTTTACCTTACGGCAGTTAGGCTTATTTACTTGATTCGCTTGAATCAGATTCTTCATTGCGAGCTTTTTGCTCACTCAAAGCCTGACGAGTTTTTTCATCAGTTTTTACCAATAGGTAACGCAATACTTCGTCAGTAATATTAAGTGTGTTTGAAATCTTCAACAAAGCCGGTGCTGGCAATTTAACCTCAAAGCAAACGTAAACCGCAAAGTCTTCGCGCTTAATTGTGTAGGCCAATTTTTTCTTGCCCCAGTTTTCTTCTTTGGTAATTTCACCACCGTTATCGGTGATTAAACCACGCACCTTATTCAACGCTGAATCTAGATTAGCCTCTAAATCCGGGTGAATAAGAACAGTTAGTTCGTATTCGTTCATGCTTCCTCCTCTGGAATCCATTTACGGATGCTTACGCTGTCTCACATAAGCTTAGGTTAATATTCGTCTGCTATTATATCACTAAACAGCCAATATTGCCAATCTCACTACTTATAAATCGTAGCAATTGCTATTCCGCCAGCAATTCCTCAAGCTCTTCTGGGCTAGAAATCAAAACGTCGCGCGGCTTTGAGCCATTCTGTGGACCAATAATTCCCCGCTCCTCCATCTCTTCGATAATTCGCGCTGCTCGCTGATAACCAATTCCTAGACGCGTCTGCAGCATACTCGTTGAAGCCTTACGACGTTCGACCACCACACGAACCGCGTCCTTAAACTTATCGTCACCACCTTCCGACAAATCCATGACAACACCACCTTTTCCATCCAACTGAACCGGCTGAGCTACCACGTCGTCGTTGTACTGCGGTGCCATCTGCATACGCAAATGATCAGTAATTTTATTCACTTCATCATCCGTCACCCAAGCACCCTGAATACGTTTCGGCT
>CAUUDX010000049.1:0-2574 GCA_963544125.1 uncultured Candidatus Saccharibacteria bacterium
CTAAACGTTCGCGGAGAAGCAAATACGCGCTCAGTCGACACTTCGGCGCGAAAATTATTGGTAAGTAAAAAACAATTGTCCAATTTTACAGAAGCCAAAAAACAGGGAATGACAATTGTCCCGACGAAATTGTTAACAAACGGAAAATTCATCAAAGTCGTTATCGCGCTCGGAAAAGGTAAGAAAAATTACGACAAGCGCCAAACCATCAAACGCCGCGACCAAGACAGAGAAACCAGGCGGCTTATCTCTAATAGATAGTTATACCGATTACAAACTTAGCCTTAGATTTATTGATTTTCGCGCGCTTTAATCAGATTTTCATAAAGCTTTTCAAGCTTCTTCACTTGGCTTCGCTCCGTAAACTTGCTGGCTAACTTTTTACTTTCAGCGCTAAATTCCGCTTGCTTCTTTGGACTTTTTAGAATTGCAATTACTTTTTCCGCAACGCTTTCTGGATTATTTTCCGCAAAATAGCCGTTAACTCCGTCTTTTACAACCTCTGAAACTTCCTTGTCAATAATAACAATCGGCTTTCCAGCGTGAGCGGCTTCGTGAAGAACCCAGCCTTGCGTATCCTTAAGCGAAGGAAAAGCAAACACCTTCATCACTTTATACGCCACGCCCAAATCTTCTCGTGGCATGGCGCCAGTAAATATAATCCTGTCCGCAAAATCCGTCTCGGCTGCCATTTTTTCCAAAGTCTTTCGATATTCAAAATCACCGACAAACAATAGCTTCGATTTCGGACGAGCTTCGGCAATAAACTCACTAAACGCCTGAATCAAAATTGGCAAATTCTTTTCCTCACCCAAACGCCCCACAAAGCCAAACACTTCATCTTTTTCATCAAGGCCCCATTGCTCGCGAAATTCCGCAACTCGTTTCGCACTCGCCCGCGGAAGAGCATTCACGCCGTTTGGCATTAAAGTAATATCGTACGTATAATCTTCAGTCTGCCAAGATTCCAATTGATCGCGGCTTTTACGCGACAGAGCAATCACCGCATCCGCCTTGCTATATAAAATAGTAATAACGCGCTCAATAATATCTTTATTCCATTTCGTTACGCCATTACGCGGACGATATAATTTGGCAACTTCCAGCAAATCCTGTCCATTCAATTTTACCGACAATGGAAAAACTACTCCCGCCAACGCCAAAACTCCCGGCAAAACCGCAGGATAATGATCGACGAACTCATATAGATCCGTACAATGCTGGATAATCAAAGGAATATTATTTTTCTTCGCCGCCTTCACGCCCAATAGACCAATTTGCGACGGCGTAAAAATATGAACGACGTCCAGATTCATATTGGCAATTTGACGCTGCACCACAGGAGGGAAGAACACCGACGTGTCGTAATCATCAAAAAACGCGCCCGTAATTGAACGGAAACGAATTATTCGACTATTTTCATCTTCGTGAAGAAGTTCGGCTTGCTTGGACGGACTAATAGACTTTGCTGGGCAAAAAACATAAACCTCATGCCCCAAAGCTTCCAGCTCGCGCTTTAATGATTCAACAACGTAAACGATACCGTTAATGGACGGCCTGTAACTGTCCGTAAAAAGTCCTATCCTCATAATAGCCCCATTATACCATTTATATCAGCGATCGATAAAATTCGACTAAGCGCTCGGCGCCAGCACTGCTATCAAAACGCTCAGCAATCTTTTCTGCTAATCGGCATTGTTGGCTATAAAATTTCTTATTTCGCCTCAGTTTATCTACTTGAGCAACAAAATCGCTATCAGACGAAGCCATTACCGCCCCATCTCTAAATGTTGTGTCATAATCAGAAATATCTCGCAAGACAACAGGTAATCCTGCGGCAGCGGCCTCAACAACAACCAAACCGAAGGTTTCCTGCTCGCTCGGCAATACAAATACATCGGCCGCACGGTAATAATCAGCAACATCGTCAAGCGGTATCACACCGGTAAATTTCAAATTCTTTGGCGGATTATTCATCATTTTTTGCATAGCACCATTCTCAGCCGCAATCACTCCAAACGGCACGCCGCCGACCCATATAAATTCTACATCAGGCATCTTTTCTGCCATATTAAAAAACACATCGACACGCTTACGTGGCTGTACTTGACCACTTCCAACGACCACAAAAGCATTATTGCTAATGCCAAGCTTTTGTCTAGCAGTTTTCTTCTTCGCCGGTGAATTGGCATATTTTGCCGTATCTATAGTGTTATATAATATAGAAATTGGCTTCTTGACACCAATTTTTTCCAGTTCATTCTTTGTATAATCAGATACCGCTAAAACCAAGTCAGCTTTATTGTAAAACCATCGTAAATACGCACGAGCAAGTGGCTCTAGCAACTTCGCGCCCTTAATACTGCCTATAAAAGAAGCTGGTACAACATGAGCAGACACGACCTTCTTTCCGCCAGATTGACGCATTTTTTTCATCGAATACAGTCCAGTAGTTTGTACATGGACGATATCCGCGTCTAACCGCGCCTTATTCACCGCAATATCAATATCATCACGATCTTTAAGCGCATTTGTCATCTCTACAAAGGCCGTATGCACACCATGACCCTGAAC